>CAISKJ010000478.1 GCA_903885885.1 uncultured delta proteobacterium | reverse complement strand
GTCGCGCAGGCGGCCAGGAGGGCGCGAGCCGCAGCACCTGCTCGAGGTACTCCTGTGGGGTCAACCCGTTCAGGTGACACGACGCGCTCAGCGAGCGAAATGGCGCGTACCAGTCCAGGCCCACGGTGTTCGCGAAGAAGGTCCAGTTCGCGCGGCCCAGCACGAGCCGCCGCAGTTGCCCTTCGGACACGTTGTTGTCCATCCGCAGCCGACCGTCATCGAGGAAGCGTCGCAGCGCGTCTCGCTGGTTGTCGTAGTACGTGATCGCCGCACGCAGCGGGCCTCGTGGATCGCACGTGTCGCGATGCTGATCGATCCACGCATCGAACATCCGTAGCAGCGGCTCTGCCTTCGCGGCCCGCGTCGCCGTGCGCTCCGAGAGCGGCACCGTGGCACACGCTCTACCGACTTCGAAGAGCTTGCCGATGATCGCGATGGCCTCGGTCGCGCGCGGCGGATCGGCCCCCAGCGCGCGCCAGAAGTACCTTCGCATGTGCGCCCAACACGCGACCTCGACGATCGGATCCTCGCGGAAGATCACGTCGTAGATCGACGCCGCGTCGGCGAGCAGGTAGCCGCTGTAGCCCGAGAGCCACGTGCGCACGGTCTGTCCGGTGTGATCGGGCGCGTGGCGAAAGAGCACGTGACGCTGGTCAGCGATGAACACGAACACGTGATGCCGCGCGCACTCGCGCTGGCCCTTCACGCGAACAGGTGCAGAGGTCGCGTCCGTCGCGATGCAGAAGGAGTGCGACTTCGCCTCGGTGAACATCGCCTCCACGATCGGCGCGAGCAGGGTGAAGGCATCGGCGAGCCAACCGCACTGCGTCCCGCGCGAGATCGCGAAGCCCTGACGCTCGCTGATCTTCTCCTGCCGATAGAGCGGCTGACAGTCTTCGTACTTCGCAACGACGTGCTGCGCGATCACGCTCGTGTCGGCCATCGAGCGCGCCCACAGACACTCGGGCACGGGCGCGATGCAGACCGTCGGGGCCTCGGGCGCGACCGTCTCCGCGTCGCTTCTCGCGAGGGCGATCGAGGCTTCCGCCGAGGGCTCGTTGCGGGCCCACTTGCGACGCACCAGACGCAGTCGAAGAAAGGCTCCCGGTCGATAGGCCAGCCGCTCCGAGACCTCGGCGCCCATCGGGCGAAAGCCCTCGCCGTGCGCCGCGATCACCTCGTCGGGATCAATCACGACGTCTTGCACAGGGAGCTTCGTGAGGTCGAGCCGACGGCGCCCCGTCGAGGTGCGCGGAGCGCGCGGCTTCGTCTCCGGTGACGCGGCCTGATCGTCGTCGCTCGACTCGTCGTCGCGAAGGGCGTCGGTGCTCGCGGGCGCTTCGTCGACGGACGCGAGCACACGCTCGAAGGCGAGCTGCAACTGATCGGCGGGTACGCGCTCAGGCTTGTGGGGTGAAGGCGTCGCCGCGGGCGCCTCGGCCTTGCGCAGTCGATCGAGGTCGGCCTGTTGAAGGTCGAGGACCTTGAGCACCTCACGCAGCTGCGCGCGCACCTCGGCGATCTCGCCGCTCAGGATCTCGCACCGTGCGCAGGGGGCTCCCGTCACGTCGCGATTGATAGCGACGCCGCCGAGAAAAACAAGGGGGAATGAACGGCCGAGAGAGAAGACTATCAGCGCGTCGAGCGGCTCGTTCGGCGGGCGTCGCGAAGCATCCTCGCGTCGACGCCGTCGAGCAGCAGCGCGAGCTCGCGCGCGCTTACCGACACGCGCGTCGCGCCGCTCGGAATGGCAGATGGAATGCGGTATGTGCCGCGATCAAGGCGACGATAGAGCAGCGAGTAGCCGCGGCCGTCGTGCCAGAGAAGCTTCACGAGCGTGCGCGTGGTGTTGTGAAAGACGAAGAGCGTCTCGCCCCTCGGATCACCACCGAGCTGCTCCCGCGCGAGCCCCGCGAGTCGATCGAAGGAGAGGTGCATGTTGGTGGGCGCGGTGGCCACGTAGATGGTGTCGGGGAGCTTGATCACCGCACGCTCCTCACGGTCATGCGATCGAGGACGAGGGCGAGCGAGGCCGCGTCGATGGCGCCGCGAACGCGGAGGGTGTGTCCCGAGGGCGATGAGAACTCCCAGTCGTCACGGGTGGTGGGGATGGCGTCGTCGGAGAGGTCGACGCGAACGAAGCGCATCGCGTCGGAGGTCGGCGCGAGCGCGGTGTCACGCTTGAAGCGCCAACACCACCAGGCGAGCGTGG
Organism: uncultured delta proteobacterium; assembly: GCA_903885885.1. GTDB lineage: Bacteria > Myxococcota_A > Polyangia > Polyangiales > CAISKJ01. Next base: position 4,817 of record CAISKJ010000478.1, on the reverse strand, counting down.
CGGGTGAAACGCCGTGGCGTCGCGCGAAGTCTGCGGGAAGCGTGGTGGTGCGATCCCAGCTCGCGAGCAGCTGTGCCCATTGCGCCGCGCTGCGGCGGCGCCTCGTCGGTGTACGGCTCATGCCGACGCGCGTAGCCCGAGGACATCAACAGCTCACTGCGGGGTTGGCCGAACGGGTACGGCTGGCCGGAGGCCTGGAACGCCACGGTTTGCGAAGCGATGTGCTGGAACTGCTCGTCGCGATCGGGGTGATCGCCGCCTTCCATCGTCTTGCGCCTGCTCTGGAGGCTGTAGCCTTGCGAGACCAGCAGGCGGCCGACGGTGTCCGCGCTCGCCACCAGCCCCTCGCTTCGAAGCGCCTGAGCGAGTTTCGTCGTGCTCTTGCTCGACCAGCGCAGGGGCGACATCGGATCCCCTCGGGTCACCGGGTCCACCAGTCGATCGAGCGCCGCCAGCAACTCTGGCTGCGTCGCGGTCGCGGCCGGACGACCGGCGCCGGGTCGTCGAACCCGCCCCGAAGCCACGAAGGCCTCGTGATCCGGGTCGTCCAGTTCGGTGATCCCGTCCCGCACACGATGCGGGGACATGTTCAACGCGCGGGAGACCAGGGCGATCCCGCCTCGTCCCAGCGCACGCGCTTCGACCGCTGCCCACCGTCGGCACTGCGCCTCGTTCAGCGTCGGAGACAACGCGGCGTAGCGATCTCGAAGGCTCTGCTCGGTGTCCATTCTCTCAGGAGCTCTACATCAACACGCCGTCATGCGGAACGGGCTGATAAATTTTCGGAGCCTCCACAGGCCAGGAGACTCGACCCCGTGAGGGCAACGCGCGTCATCGGCGCCTCGGACCGCAAGGGCTGCATCGTCACAACACGACCGAGCGCATCGATTGCTTTCCCTCGCCCTCGCCGGCTGATAACGGTAGTTGCGATGCCGACGGCTCCCCTCGAACCCATGGCGCGGTGCAAGATCTGTCGCGCCGAGGCGCCGGTGTTCGACACGGTCGACGCGGCCAAGAACTGCTGCGAGCCGATGGGTCTCGTTCTGCCGCCCACGGGCACTCGTGTCACCTATCACCGGTGCAGCGCGTGCGGCTTCGTGTTCACCGCGTGGTGCGACCGCTTCTCCGATGAGGATTTTCGTCGCGAGATCTACAACGACGGCTACGCCCAGGTCGACCCGCTCTATCTCGACATCAGGCCGCAGGGCAACGCGCGCCTCTTGCGACAGGTTTTCTCCGAGGCGTGTCGCTTCGAGGCGACGCCGCGCGTGCTCGACTACGGGGCGGGCTCGGGCGCGCTCGCGGCGCTCCTCGGCGACGCCGCCGTCACGCGCAGCTTCGACCCCTTCTCGGTCGAGTGCACCTTCGCCGCGCGCCCCGTCGGCCGCTACGACGTGGTGTTCTCCAGTGAGGTCATCGAGCACGTGACGCGCCCCGTCGAGACGCTCGCCGCCATGCGCGACCTCATGCTCCCGGGCGGCTTCATGCTCTTCTCGACGATGGTGACGCCGCCCGACATCGAGGTCGTGCGTGCCACGTGGTGGTACATCAGCCCGCGCAACGGCCACGTGAGCATCTATACCCGCGCGGCCCTCGACGCGGCCTGCGCGCAGTCGGGCCTTCGCTACACGCCGCTCAGCGACGAGTGGCACCTCGCCGAGCACCGCGACGCTCCCTGCGCGCGCCTCGATCGCGCGGCGCTCCTCGCCATCGTGGCGCGACTGCCGACGGGCTTCGTCACCGTCTAGCGTCGGGCGCTTCCCCTTGAAGGTCGCTCAGACCGTCATTCCCAGCATCAGGCGACACACGCGCTCGGGCGCATGGTCGACCATCGCGCGGGCGCGGCGTCCGACCGCGGCGAGCTCCGTCATCCCCATCGCGTCGGCGCGCGCCGTGGCGGCGTCAGCGTAGCGCCGCCCCTCGTCGACGACACGCGCCATCACGGGCCCGCTCAAGAGCGTCGCGCGCGCGCTCGACGGTTCGACGGTGCCGGTCTCGCGCATCCATCGAAGCACCGGCGTCGTGCGTCCGCCGAGGGCGTCTTCGCACACGTTGAACGCATCGTTCACGAGCTGCAGCGCGGTGCCCACCTCGCGCACAAACTCCACGAGCGACGGCACAAGCGCGCCGCGACCGGCGATCACCGCGAGGCCCGCGAGGGGCACGGCCATGGGCAGAAACTTCTCACCCATCCAGCCGAGGTCGGAGTCCGACGCAGCGCCGTCGCGGTCGTCGATCTCCGTCGCGGCCACGCCCGCGAAGCGCCCCATGATGCGCGCGCGCCACGCGTGGGCCGCCGGGTCGCTCACGGCCTCGCTGAAGCGCGCGAGGTGCTCCGAGAGCAGCGCCTCGGCGGCGTACACCGACGCGCGGTCGACGCGGTCGGGCTCGTCGACGAGGTCGTCTTGCACGCGCACGTAGGCGTAGAGCGCGACGGTGGCGCGGCCCATCGTCGCGGCGCGCGCGTCGCCCGCGAGCCCGAGGTCGGCCGCGCAGGCGTCGACGGCGGCCACGAAGGGCGTCGACGCGGGGCGTACGAAGGCCTCACGGAGGGAGCGCGCGCCGTTCATCATGGCGAGGCGCGAGAGCGCGGCGTCGAGGCGACGGCGGAGCGCCGGGGGCGCGGCGGCCGCGAGGTCCGCGAGGTCGCGCGCGGCGTCGAAGGTCCAGTGCTCAGGCGCCGAAGTGGTCGCGTCGAAGGGCATCGAAGTCGTCGTCCTGGTGAAGGGTGAGGTCGATCCAGGCCCACGCCGCGGTGAGCCCGAGGTAGGCGCGCAGGTCGCGCCAATAGTCGGTCTGCAAAGCCGTTCGTGCGCGCGCGGCCACATCGTCGGGGGCGCCGAGGCCGAGCTCGCTGCGCGCGCGCCGCGTGTCGATGCAGCGATGCGGCCTCGTGTGAACCGCCCAGGCGCGTTACGACACCGCGCAGCATCTCGGCCGCTCGCGCCGCGTCGCGCGCGTCGATCATCGGAAGCGCGACGAGCGTGGCGACGCGGTCGGCGACCTGCTCTTCGACGCACACGTCGTCGCCGAGGAGGCCCACCTCGTCGCGCAGCGCGTGGCCGAACTCGTGGGCCACGAGCCTTGGGAGCAGCGCCTCGAAGAGCCACACGACGTCGCGCGCGTCGAGGCCCATAAGCGCGCCGAGCATCGTCGCGCGGAGCGTCCCCTCGGGCGTCGCGCGCGTCGGGAGCGTGAGGCGCACGACGCCGTCGCGGTAGCCGCACAGCAGGCCCTCGCAGCGCTCGACCCGCGCGCGCACGTCGAGCCCGTGATCGCGAAGCCGCGCGCGCACGGCCGCCGCGCAGCCCACAACGTCAGGAGACATGGGTCACCCCGAAGTCGCAGATGCGCGCGTCGCGCACGTCGAAGCGGCCGAGAAAGGTGAGGGGGGCCGCGCCCGGCGTGACGATGGTCTCCCAGCGCGCAACGGCACCCGTCTCATCGCCGTGGAGGTCGACGATCGTGGAGCGCGCCGCGGGGTGCTCCGCGCGCCAGTAGGCGAGCTTGAAGCACACGCCGTCGCGACCCGGTGGCTGCAGCGCGAGCGGGTTGGCGTCGCGGCAGTCGGAGGCCACGATCTCGTCGAGCTCGTCGTAGCGCTCGCTGAGGAGCAGCGCATGGAAGCGCCGCACCAGCGCGGCGGCGTCGACGCGCGGAGCCCTTCGCACGAGCGACGCGGCGGCCACGAGGGCTGTGGGCGCGGGCTCCGTGGGGGCCGCTGCGCCCTCGCGTTCGAAGGCCTCGCGGCGGCCCGGCACCACGTCGAGGCACACGCGGTCGTTGCCCATGAGGGGCGCGCCGTTGCCCGTCACGAAGGCGCGGCAGTGGCCGCACACCTCGCGGTGCTCGCAGGTGCGGCAGCCGTCGAAATCGCGGTCGCGCAGTTGCCCGTGCGCGGCGACGCCGTCGATGCGATCGAAGAGGCCCGACGTCCATCGACCGTAGATGGGCTCCTTCACCGGGTGGCACGACGACACGCCCTGATCGGCGTGAACGCACACGCGGCCGCGCCCGGCGGAGCACTGGTAGAGCCGCTCCGCGGGGTACCCGAGGGCGCGGAGGATGGGGTTGATCATCGGGTAGGCGCCGACGGTCACGGGCACGCCCATGCGCCCCGCGAGGGCGGTGTACACGGCCATCACGCGCAGCTCGTCGGGGTTGAGCGAGGTGACGGGGGCGCCAGGCTTCTGCGACCCTTCGGGACCGACACCGACGGGAAAGAGCGTGATGCCCGCGAGCGTGGGATGCGTGCGCATGCGCTCTTGCAGAAACGCCGGGAGCACCGCGAGCACCGCGGGTGTCACCACGGTCATGATCGTGACCGGAACGCCCGCCGCGAGGAGCTTCGCGAGCGCCCGATCGGCCTGTGCGAAGCGCCCTTCGCCGCGCGCCGCGTCGTGCATCGCCGCGGGGCCGCCGAAGCTCACCGAGAGCTGCACGCGGCCCGCGTAGGCGCCGAGCCGCGCGATGTCGGCGTCGGAGAGCATCGTGCCGTTGGTGTTCACGAGGGCGCGCGGATACCCGAGCGCGAGGCCGAGCTCGAGGAGGCCCCACACGTCGCGGCGCGCGAAGGGCTCGCCGCCCGTGATGTGCAGGAGGTCGAAGCGGCCGTCCCCCCTCACGGATCACCTCTTCGGCCACGGAGCGCGGCAGGTCGCTCGTCCAGTCGCGCGACCAGCCGACGAAGCAGCAGTCGCAGCGGAGGTTGCAGCGCCGCGTAATCTCGAGGTCAAGCGAGCGTTCCATGAGAGGGCTCCGGCTCGGGTCAGAGGGGGCGGGGCGGTGGCGAGGCGATCAGGTGCAGGTGCAGGTGC
>CAISKJ010000477.1 GCA_903885885.1 uncultured delta proteobacterium | reverse complement strand
TGCTCGACGAGCGCGACGAGGCGTACACCGCGGCGCTGCCCGCGACGCTCGCGCCGGGCGAGCACACGGTGAGCGTGCGGGCCTACGACGAGGCGGGCAACCTCGGCGTCGCGAGCGCGCGCTTTCGTCGCTAGAGGAGGCGCTCAGCGCGCGCGATGACGACGGCGCGCGGGCGGAGCGCCTGCCTCGCTGTCGGCCGCGCTCGCGTCGACGAGCGCCGTGTCGGTGACGACGTCACTGGCGGGCGACGACGGCGCGTCGACGAGGGCCACGGTGCTCGCGTCGACGGTCGACGCCTCGAGCGCGACGGCGGCGTCGGGCGGCGGGTCGGCAGGACGCACGAGCTGCGGGTCGACCGTCGCGACCGGCGGGTGGCTGAGGCCCACGCGCTGCGAGAGCTGCTCCCAGAGCTGCGGCGCGAAGCGGTGAATGGCGATGGCGGCGCCCGCGGCGCTCACCAGGAGAAAGAGCAGCACGTACGGCCACACGCGCGGACGCGAGGCCTGCGTCGACTCGTCGAGGAGCAGGTCGGTCGGCGGCGACGAGGGGTGGTCGGTGCGCAGCTTCTCCCACGCGGCGTCGGAGGGCGGGGGCTTGGGCTTCTGCGGAATGACCAGCGGCGGAGCGTCGAGCGGCGACTCGATGAGGGCCGAGATCGACGGGCGCTCGGACCCGCTGGCGCGCGGCGACGAGGGGCGCGACGCGCGCAGCTGCAGCGGGGCGTCGTCGTCGTCGACCTCGGCGTCGACCTCGGGCACATCGTCGAAGGAGACCCCGTCGGGGAGCACCGTGGGCACCACGATGGTGGCCTCGTTGCGGTCGACGAAGTTGGGGTCGTCGGGCGACAGGTCTTCGTCGAAGCTGGTGAGCCCGTGCGGCGCGTACGCCATCGCGTGCGAGCCCTCGACGCGCCCGTGCTCGCGCGCGCCGGGGCCGAAGCGCCCGTCACGCCGCGGCGCCACGGGCACCACGCCGTCGGAGCTCTTGCGCGAGCGCGCGGCGGGCATCGGGGCGGTGGCGACGCGCGACGGGGGCGCCGGCGCGTTTCGGTTGTCGTGCCAGTGCGTGAGCGCCTCGCTCATCGAGCGGGCGGTTTGAAAGCGCTGCTCGGGCTTCTTGGCGATCGACTTCATCACGATCGACGCGAGGCGCGTGTCGAGCGTGGGGTTGCGCGCGAGAATGGGGATCGGCGCCTTGTTGAGAATCTCGTTGATGAGAAGGTTGTAGTTCTCGGCCTCGTAGGGGAGCCCGTTGCAGAGCACCGCGTAGAGCACCGCGCCGGCGGCGTAGAGGTCGATGCGAACGTCCTGGTCGCGCGCGCCCGCGGCCTGCTCGGGGGCCATGAACTGCGGCGTCCCCATCACGGTGCCCGTGCGCGTGAGCGAGCTGAGCTGGCTCTCGTCGCGCAGCTTCGAGATGCCGAAGTCGAGCACCTTCACCACGCGCACGCCGTCTTCTTGCTGCGTGAGAAAGATGTTCTCGGGCTTGAGGTCGCGGTGAATCACCCCGCGCTTGTGCGCGGCCTCGAGGCCCGCGAGCACCTGGCGCATGATGTCGACGGCCTCGGCGGCGTCGAGCCTGCCGCCGGCCTTCTCGACCGTGGTGGCAAGCTCCTGACCGCGCAAGAGCTCCATCGCGATGTAGGGGCCCTGGTCGTCGGTGCTCCCGAGGTCGACGATCGAGACCACGTTGGGGTGCTCGATCTGCCCCGCCGTGCGCGCCTCGCGCTCCACGCGCGCGACGAGGTCGGGGTACACGATGTACTCGGGCAGGAGCATCTTGAGTGCCACCTGCCGCGCGATCTTCGTGTGCTCGGCGCGGTACACCACGCCCATGCCGCCGACGCCGATGATGCCGTCGATGCGATACTTGCCGTCGACGGTGGTGTTGACCGGGAGCAGCCCCTGCAGGCGCCGGTTCGTCACCGGACACACGTAGGTGCCCGCGGTGTGCTCGGCTCCGCAGAATGGACAGGGGACCGCGGTCACGGGATCCGTAGGGTATCGAACATCGGGCGTGGCATCCACAAATCCCGCTGCTCTTGAGTGTGCACCCGACGTGCAGCAGGCCGCGCGGCGGGGAGGGCAGGCGCCGCATCGCGAGGCGCTCGCGACGTCACTACCAGAAGCGGGGCGTCGGCCACAATCGGATGCGCCTACGCGCGCACATCGCTTCGAGGTTCGAAGGAATTTTCTACGGGACGCCCGCTCCCCTGCGAGGCGGCCGCACTTCGAAGGTCCGCGCGATCGCGCACACCCCTGCGGAGCATACAGCGCGCGCGCCCGCGCGCTCGGGCCCGGAAGACGGCGCCGCCGCCTGGTCGCGCCACCCGCGCAGGGGCCGCAGCGAGAGCCCACCGTCGTCGGTCACCCACGCCGCGTCGCCGCGCAGAAATACAGACCGATCGGGCCCGTCGGTGGCGCAGTCGTCGACGGGCTCGGGCAGACGCAGCGCGCGCAACGCAGACTCCGGCGCGCCGCGCACGAACCACCCGATGGCCTGACGCGCGCCCGTGTGCACCACGCCGACGACGCGACCGTCGGCGTCGAAGCCCGCGCGCACCCACCGCGCCGCGGGGTCCGGCAGCAGCACGGGGAACCACTGCGCGAGGTCGACCGCGAAGAGGCTCACCACGCACGGGGCGTCGCGCGCGCACCGCGTCACCAGCGCGTACGCGCCGTGCCGGTCGAGGAGCGCGCCCGGCGCGTCGGTGCGCCACTCG
>CAISKJ010000476.1 GCA_903885885.1 uncultured delta proteobacterium | reverse complement strand
CAACGCGACCGCGCAGTGCACCGCGGGGCGCTGCGAGTTCGTGTGCGCCGCGGGCTTCGCCGACTGCGACGGCAACCCGGCCAACGGCTGCGAGACCGACCTCACGCGCGACCCCACCCGCTGCGGCGCGTGCAGCACCGCGTGCAACCCGCCCAACGCGACGGCGGCCTGCGTGGCGGGGCGCTGCGCCGTGGCCGCGTGCGCCGCGGGCTTCGGCGACTGCGACGGCAACCCCACCAACGGATGCGAGACCGACACCAACACCGCCGTCTCCAACTGCGGCGCGTGCGGCGCGGCGTGTCCTGCGCGCGCCAACGCGTTCCCCGGGTGCCTCGGCGGGCGCTGCGTCACCTCGTGCGTCATGGGCTTTCTCGACTGCGACGGTGAGCCCACCAACGGGTGCGAGGCCGAGCTCCGCAACGACGCGCGCAACTGCGGCGCCTGCGGGCGCGTCTGCGACCTCGCCCACGCGAGCTCCACCTGCGCCGCCGCGCGCTGCGCGATCGCCATGTGCGACGCGGGCTTCGCCGACTGCAACGGCGACCCCGCCGACGGCTGCGAGGTCAACCTCCAGAGCGACGTGTCGCACTGCGGAGCGTGTCGCAACGCATGCACCGTGGCCGGCGGAACGCCCGCGTGCGTCGCGGGCGCGTGCGGCCTCGCGACCTGCTCCGCGGGGCGCGGCGACTGCGACCGCAGCGCCGCCAACGGCTGCGAGGTCGACCTCAACGGCGACCCGCGCAACTGCGGCGGCTGCGGTACGGCGTGCGACGTGCCGGGCGCCACGGCGGCGTGCGCGGGCGGCCGCTGCGCCGTCGGCGCGTGCAACGCGGGCCTCGCCGATTGTGACGGCAGCGCCACCAACGGCTGCGAGACCGACACGCGCACCGCGACGGCGGCGTGCGGCGGCTGCGGCATGGCGTGCTCGCTCTCCAACGCGACGGCGACCTGCACTGCGGGGCGCTGCGCCGTGGCGAGCTGCGCCGCGGGCTTCGCCGACTGCGACGGCAACCCGGCGAACGGGTGCGAGACCAACCTCGCGAGCACCGTGAGCGCCTGCGGGAGCTGCGGCGCGGCGTGCGCGCTCTCCAACGCGACGCCGGCGTGCGCGAGCGCGCGCTGCATCGTGGCGAGCTGCAACGCGGGCTTCGCCGACTGCGACATGAACCCCACCAGCGGCTGCGAGGTGAGCGCCCTCACCGACCCGCGCAACTGCGGATCGTGCGGGCGCGTGTGCGCCCTCTCCAACGTGGCCACCGCGGGCTGCGCGGGCGGCGCGTGCACCGTCGTCGCGTGCGCGGCGGGCTTCGCCGACTGCAACGGCAATCCCGCCGACGGGTGCGAGGTGAACACCAACACCAACGCGTCGAACTGCGGCGCCTGCGGGCGCGCCTGCCCCACCGGCGTGTGCCGCGAGGGCACCTGCCAGAGCTTCGGCGGCGGCTTCGAAACCAGCGATCCGGGCTGCGCCGCGTGCATGAACGGCAACCCCCTCGCGTCCGTCGCGTGCGGCTGCCCCGCGGGCTTCGGCACCAACGTGAGCCTGCGCGTCATCAACGACTGCGTCGGCCGCGGCACGCAGCACGGCGGCAACATCACCCTCTGCGGCGGCCCCGCGACGGGCGACTGGGGCGGGGCCTATCAGGTCGACGACGGCGTGGCGGGCGGCCTCGGGTGCCGCGCGGCCAACCCGTACACGGGCGCGTGCTCGTGCCCCGGCGGGGCGAGCGCGGTCACGTTTCGCGCGCTCACCGACTCGAGCCGCGGCATCATCGGGTCGGCCATTACGGTGTGCGCCTTCGCGTCGGCGCCGCGCGCGAGCTTCGGCGGGGCGTACCAGGTCGACGACGGGGTGGCCGGCGGCGTCGGGTGCCGCGCGGCCAATCCCCTCACGGGCGCGTGCTCGTGCGCGGCGGGTACGTCTCCCGCGGGCTTGCGCGTCGAGGTCGACGCGTCGACGGGCTTCATCGGGTCGCAGATCTTCCTCTGCGTGCGCTGAAGGGCTGCGCGGCATTGACCCGACGCGGGGTGAGAGTGTTCCCTACGCGGGGTCAATGCGAAGCGTAGCGATCGCGGTGGGTGTGTTGCTCGCGTGGGTGCTCTTGCTGGGGCCCCGCGCGGCGTCGGCGGAGCCCGCGCGCACGGTGTACGTGGGCGTTCACCTGCGCGACGTGACGCGCTTCGACCAGCGCAACGGTACCTTCGACGTCGACGTCGAGGCGTGGGTCAAATGGCTCGGCGACTTCGACCCCACGCGGCTGCGCGTGGCCAACGAGAGCGCCCTCACGCGCGACGACCTCGGCGGCGAAGACGACGGCGACTGGCACGTGCGACGGTGGCGCCTGCGGGGCACGCTGCGGGGGGAGTTTCCGCTCCATCGGTTTCCCTTCGACGCGCAGAGCCTGGGCATCGAGTTCGAGCTCCCCGAGCGCGACGCGGTGCTCGCGCCCGACCTCACCGGCAGCGGCATGGAGACGCACTTCAGCGTCACCGGCTGGAACTACGACCCCCATTTTCACCCCCGCGCCTCGCGCCACGTGTACGCCTCCGACCTCGGGAGCCTCGCGCACGAGGGCCAGCGCACCGCCGTTCACCACGTGCGCTTCGAGGTCACCCTGCGGCGCCCCGCCATCACCGTGGCGCTCAAGCTCTTCATGCCCCTCGCGCTCTTGCTCCTCGTGGCGCTCGTGGCCCTCACCATGCCCGTCGACCTCGTCGACACGCGCACCGGCATCGGCGTCACCGCCCTGCTCGCGTGCTTCGCGTTTCAGTTCACCGTCGGCGGCACCATCCCCGACGTGGCCTACCTCACCGTGGCCGACTCGCTCTTCATCCTCGCGTACGCGGTCACCGTGCTCGCGCTCCTGTGCAGCGTGGCGGCGTACTGGCTCCACCGACACAACCACGACACCGCCTCGCGCAGGCTCGACCACGCGGGGCGCTACGGCCTCCCCTTCGCCACCGTGGCCGCCGCGCTCATGCTCCTGCGCGCCCCCCCGGCCGCCGCGCCTCCGCCCGCGCCGCGCCTCGCCGCGATGCCGCGCGATCCCTCGTCGCGCGCGGTGGTGCGCGTGGGCCTCTCGCAGCTCCCCTCGCTCATGACGGGCGCCGTCACGTGGGGCACGCGCTGGGGCCTCGTGCAGGTGACCCCCGACGACGCGCGCGTGGCCTTTCTCGCCGAGGTGGCCCCCGCGGTGGGCAACGACGCGCTGCGCCTCCTCGCCGACGGGCGCTTCGAGGTGCGCTGGCACCTGCGCGACGGTCTGCGCTGGAGCGACGGGCGCCCCGTCACGAGCGACGATTTTCGCTTCGCCCTCGAGGTGTCGCCCGATCCGCGCGTCGTCTCGGTGCACACGCCCGACGCGCGCACGCTCACGCTCACCTACGACGGCGTGGTGGCCTCGGCGCTCGACGGCGTGCAGCCGCTCCCGCGCCACGCGCTCGGCGCCGTGATGCGCAGCGGCGGCTACGACGCCGTCGCCAACGCCCGCCGCACGCGGCCGCTGCCCTCGACGGGCCCGTACCGCGTGGCGTCGTTCACGCCCGAGGGCGGTGCGGTGCTCGAGGCCAATCCCCACTTCATCGGCCCGGCGCCCTCGATCCGTCGCATCGAGCTCCGCTGCGTCGCCGACCATGCTGCCCTGGTGCGCGCGTTCGAGCACGGCGAGCTCGACCTCATCGCGCCGAGCGCGCTCTCCGTCGAAGAGGCCGACGCGCTCGGGGCGCGCATGCCCGGCACGGTGCTCCAGCGCCCGTCGAACCAGATGTACGCGCTGCAGCCCGACCCGTCGGTGGCCATGCTCAAACCGCTCGCGGTGCGCGAGGCGCTGCTCCAGGCCATCGACCGCGCGGCCCTCGCGCGCGCCCTCTTCGGCGACGAAGGGCGCATCGCCCACGCCCCCACGCCCGACGCCTCGGTGACGGGCGCCGCGGTGGCCGCCTTCGACGTCGAGCGCGCCCGCGCGACCCTCGCGCGCGAGAACGTCGCGGGGCAGACCTTGCGCCTCACGCACGGCCCGAGCGCGCTCGAGCGCAGCGCGGCGGGGCTCATCGCCGACGCGTGGCGGTCGGTGGGTGTCATCGTCGAGCTGCGCCCCGAGCGCTCGCTGCGCGAGCTCTCGCAGTCGCGCGCGCACGGTGGCATGTTGCTCCAGGCGCTCATGGCCGACCGCGACACCGAGACGCGCCGCTTCTGGAACCTCCCGCGCGGTGAGGGGCGCGTGCTGCTCGCGGCGCGCACGGCCGTCTTCGACGACGCGGCGGCGGCGCTCACCGAGCGCGAGGAGCGCGCGCTCTTCCCCGAGCGTCGGGCGCAGCTCCGGTCGCGGCTGCAGGTGCTCTTCTCGCAGCGCCTGCCGCTGCTCCCGCTGGTCATGGGCTCGGAGCGCTACGTGGTGTTGCCCGCGCTGCGCGGGTGGGATCGTGGCGCGGGCGTGCGCTTCGGCGAAGGGATCGAGCGGTGGTACTTCACGGGGGCTCCGTGATCGTCGCGCTCGACGTCGACTACCGCGACGACGGCGCGGGCCACGTGGCCCTCGTGGGCTTCACACAATGGACCGACGCGCGCCCCGCGCTCGAGCGCGTCACGGTGGTGTCTCCGGTGGCGCCGTACGAGCCGGGCGCGTTCTACAAGCGCGAGCTGCCGTGCCTGCTGGCGGCGCTGGCGCTCGTCGAGGCGCCGTCGTGCGTGGTGGTCGACGGCCACGTGTGGCTGCGCGCGCTCGACGACGCGGGCCTCGGCGCGCGGCTCTACGCGGCGCTCCACGGCGCGGTGCCGGTGGTGGGGGTGGCGAAGCAGGCCTTCGCCGACGGCGTAGCGAGGCCGGTGCTCCGCGGGGCGAGCAAGCAGCCGCTGTGGGTGAGCGCCGTCGGAACCGATGTGAGCGAGGCGTGCGAGCGGGTGCAGGCGATGCACGGGGAGCACCGCATCCCGACGCTGCTGAGGCGCGTCGACGCGCTCTGCCGCGGGCGGTGACGCGGGGGAACGTGGGCGCACGGCGGGTAAACCCGCTGCCTACCATCTCCGGCACCGCACGCTTCGAGGTCATTCTCGAAGAGGACACGCACGCGATCGAGATGCGCTACGAGCGCGTGCAGACGACGGACTCCCCGCCGCTCGACTTCGTCATCGATCCCCGCATCGAGGGCCGCGGACGCGCACACCTGCGGAGGCGTTCGCGTGCGTCCTGGAACCGCCATTCGCTTCACGCCCCGGACCGCAGGCGTCTGCGACCCGGACCCTGACCGCTGGTCTCATTTCGTCGAAAACCGCTATGCGGAAGGAGAGATCGCGAGGCCACGGCGCCCTCACCCCGGCCCTCTCCCGCGCAGAGCGCGGGAGAGGGTGCCTGAGCGTGCTGCAGGCCCTCACCCCGGCCCT
>CAISKJ010000475.1 GCA_903885885.1 uncultured delta proteobacterium | reverse complement strand
GACGGGTGGTTGTGCGACTCCATCTTGAAGACGACGGCCCAGCCGTCGCCGATGTCGACGACGCCCGCGTTCTCGCCGGGGCCCTGGATGACGCGCGGCCCCGTTGTAGGCAGGCGTTTGAGGTGCACCCGCGAGGATTTGTACGAGCAGTGCTCGGACCACATGACCGAGAGCACGCCGAGCTCGGGCCAGGTGGGCGTGCGGCCGAGGGTGTCGCACGCGAGCGTGTACTCGCCGTCGGTGATGCCGTGCGAGCGCGCGAGTTCGAGGGTCACGGTCGGTTCGGTGGCCATGAGGCAGCTCCGCGGAGAGTTGGGCTGTAGAGAGGGTGAGAGGGGTCAGCGCGCGAGCGCGGCGCGCACGGCGGACTGAAACAGCAGGCGCCCGTCGACGCTGCCGAGGAGCGACTCGGACGCGCGCTCGGGGTGCGGCATGAGGCCGAGCACGTTGCGCTTCGGGCCGCCGTAGAGGCCTGCGATGTCGTGGAGCGAGCCGTTGGGGTTGGCCGCCTCGCCGTCGCCCGCGTCGACGTAGCGAAAGGCCACGAGGCGGTTGCGCTCGAGGGCGTCGAGGGTGGCGGCGTCGGCGTGGTAGCGCCCCTCGGCGTGGGCGATGGGGAGGCGCAGCGTGCGGCCGCGGAGGTCTTGCGTGAAGGGCCCGTCGACCTCGACGCGCACGCTCACGTCGCGGCACTCGAAGCGGAGGTTGACGTTCTGCGTGAGGGCGCCGGGGAGGAGGTGCGCCTCGGTGAGAATCTGAAAGCCGTTGCAGATGCCCAGCACGAGGCCGCCGCGGTCGGCGTGGGCGCGCACCGCGGCCATGATGTTGGCGAAGCGCGCGATGGCGCCGCAGCGGAGGTAATCGCCGTAGGAGAAGCCCCCCGGGAGCACCACGAGGTCGACGTCGGCGGGCAGCGCCGACTCCTTGTGGAACACGTACTGCGTGCGAACCCCCACGACGTGAGAGAGCGTGTGGAACGCGTCAAAATCCGCGTTGGAACCCGGGAACTGAAGCACCGCGGCGAGCATCTCGCGGGCACCGTACCCCAACGTTGCGCGCGAGCGCCACTGCGCGACACCGCCCAGCGCGGCGTGAGCCTGTATCCGACGGCGGCGCTGCGGTGGTATGAGCGCGGCGCTTCATGTCGACCTCGGACGAGACCGCAGCGAACGATCCTACCCGCCATCGCATCTTGAAGGCCCCGCTCCCCTGGGCGGTGCTGCGCCTGGGCGCGCCGCTCGCGCTCGCCATGGTGCTGCAGGGGCTCTTCAACCTGGTCGATCAGTACCTCATCGCGCGCCTGCCGCCGTCGGTGTCAGACCCGTCGCTCGACGCGCTCGGCATCTGCGACATGGTGGCCGCGCTGGGCACCATCGTGTCGTATGGGGTGAGCACCGCGACGGCCACGCTGCTCGCGCAGTACAAGGGCGCGGGCGACGACGCGAAGGTGGCGCGCGTCGCGTGGGCCTCGATCGGCATCGTGCTCGCGCTCGGGGGCGCCTTCGCCCTCGTGGGGGGCCTCGGCGCCGACGTGATCGTCCACGACGTGCTCGGCGCGAAGGGCGCGGTGCGCGTGCTGGCGCGCGACTACCTGCGCGTCATTCTCTGCGGCAGCGCGAGCGTGTTTCTGATGTTTCAGATCACCTCGGTGATGCGCGCCCTCGGCAACTCGCGCGTGCCGCTGCTCACCTTCGCGGGCGGCAACGTGCTCAACCTCGTGCTCGCGGTGCTCATGGTGTACGGCCCCGGCGAGGCGCCCGCGGTGTTCTCGTGGGGCCCGCCGATCGCGCGCGCGTTGGGGATCCCTCGCATGGAGGTGCAGGGCGCCGCGTGGGCCACGGTGATCGCGCGCTCGATCGCGTGCGTGGTGCCGCTGCTCATGCTCCGCCGCTCGCTCAAGGTGCGCGAGCACGGGGCGACGATGCGCCCGCCGCGCGAGCTCACGCGCTCCATCGTGGCGCTCGCGTGGCCAACGAGCGCGCAGTTTGTGGTGCGCGTCTTGTCGGTGCTCTTCGTCACGGCGCTGGTGCACCACGCCTACACCACGCGGGCCAACTCCGACGCGGGCACGGCCTACGCGCTGTGTCTCCGCTTCGAAACCATGGCCCTCTTCGTGTGCATGGGCTGGGGCGGCTGCGCGCAGACCTTCGTGGGGATGTGCCTCGGCGCCGGCGACGCGCGCCGCGCCACGCGCGCGGGCTGGTACACAGCCCTCTACGGCGTGCTCACGATGGTCATCCTCGGCGTCGTGTATCGCACCGTCGGCGACGACGTGCTGCGCGTGTTCACGACGGCGCCGCAGATCGTTGCCCTCGCCACCGCGTACCTGCTCACGGTGGCGCCTTCGTACACCTTCTATGGCCTCGCGATCGTGCTCGGCAACGCGATCGTGGGGGCCGGCGCCACGCGCCTCGCGCTGCGCATCGACGCCACGCTCGTCGGCGCCGTGCAGGTGCCGCTCATGCTCGCGGTGGTGGCCCTCGCGGGCGCGCCCGTGGGCTGGCTGTGGATCTCCGTGGTGGCCTTCAACGTGATCAACGCCGCGGTGTACGCCCTGGTCTACCGCCGCACCGACCTCTGGCAGAAGTCGATCGCGGAGCCCGGGGCGTGAGCGCGCGCGCCTCACTCGTGGTGGTCGCGCTGCTCGCGGCCGCGCAGGGGTGTCGGCGGCACCGCGGGGCCGCGCGACGCGTGCGCGACCCGCGCGCCGAGTACGCTACGGGGTGCGTCGATCCGCGCTATGTCACGGCGCCCTCGGCGAACGTCGCGACGGCCACCGACGGCGAGGTCTTCGAAGTGGCGACGGCCGCGGTCGGCGCGCTGCGCATGCTCGCGTGGTCTACGCCGGGCGGCGTGTCGGTGGCGCGCGAGGGGAGCGCCCCGGTGCGCGTGACGGGCCCCACGCGCCGCGAGGGATTCGCACTCGCGGCCACGGCCCAACGCTTCGTGCTTGCGTGGCTCGACGGGGCCTCGTCGCTGCAGCTCGCCTCGATGGACGCGTCGGGTGCGGCGGAGGCGTGGCCCCGCGTCGCGCGCGATGCCCGGCAGCCCGTGCTCGCG
>CAISKJ010000474.1 GCA_903885885.1 uncultured delta proteobacterium | reverse complement strand
GGGCGACCTCGTCGACGTCACGGGTGGCGCATACAACGAGTTCACGTGCGCCACGTGCGGCTCGCCCTTCGCCGAGGGCAACTTCCTCCCGCAGGTGGCCACGGCCGTGCTGGTGCGCGCGGGCGTCGCGCCGTCGGTCGAGCCCATCGCGGTCACCCTCGACGAGATCCTCGCGCACTACCGCGAGCTGATGGGCGTCCTCGTTACCGTCGAGAACGTCACCGCCACCACGGACCCTGACGCGCGCTTCGGCGAGATGATCATCGCGGGCCCGACGCGCACGGGCCTCTCGCTCGCGCCGCAGCTCACGCCCATCCCCGGCGCGCGCGCCGGTACCCGCTGGGATCGCATTACGGGCGTCGTGACGTACTTCTACAACCCCAAGCTCCTGCCGCGCTCCCCGGGTGATCTCATCGGGCAGCGCTAGAGACGCGCGACCCCACGATGCTCACCGCACTCCTCTCCAACACGGCGCGCGCCGCGCTCCTCCCGCTTACGCTCCTCCGCCGTCGCAGCCTCGTGCCCCGCGGCGCCTGGGTCGAGCTCGCCCTCGAGGGCTCGATCACCGAGATCGAACGACCGCGCCCGCGCTTCCGCTCGCCCCGCGAGATCGTCCTCGGCGCCTCGGCAACGTCTCGTCCCAACACGACCGTGGCCCTGGTGCGCGAGCTCTTCGAAGCGATCGCCCACGACGCCGCCGTCGAGGGCGTGATCGTGCGGGTGCGCGCGCTCGACTGCGGCTGGGCCGTCGCCACGAGCCTCCGCGACGCCGTCGCCGCGCTGCGCGCCGCGGGCAAGCGCGTGGTCGCCTACCTCCCCGAGGGGGCCTCCACGCGCGAGTACTTCGTGGCCGCCGCCGCCGACCGCGTGGTCGCCACGGCGCAGGCCACCATCGCGCCGCTCGGCGTCGCCGCGGGCATCACCTTCGTGCGCGGGCTCCTCGCGCGCGGGGGCATCGAGGCCGAGGTGTTCGCGCGGCGTGAGTACAAGAGCGCCGCCGAGGCCTTCACGCGCGACTCGTTCTCTGAAGCGAACCGACGGCAGACCGAGGCGCTGCTCGAGCGCTTTCACGAGGCGCTGGTGCGCGCGATCGCCGAGGGGCGCAAGGTCGACGACGACACGGCGCGCCGGTGGATCGACCAGGGGCCGTGGCGCGCCCTCGACGCCGCGCGCGAGGGCATGCTCGACGCGACGGCCTACGACGACGAGCTCCCCGCCGTGCTCGGCGCGCAGGGCGTCGTGCGCCGGGTGCCCGCGGCGGCGTACCTGGGCCTCGTGCGCGCCGCGCGGTTTCGCGCCGTGGTGCCCGCGAGGCGCGTGGGCGTGGTGGCCATCCGCGGTCCCATCGTGACCGAGTCGCGCGTCGCGTTCGGGCCCGTGGCCGACGCGCGACGCATCATCGGCGCGCTGCGCGCTGCGCGCGAGAGCGAGGCCTTGGGCGCGGTGGTGCTCCACATCGACACCCGCGGGGGCAGCGCGCTCGCGAGCGACCTCATCGCGCGCGAGGTCGACCGGCTCCGCGAGAAGAAGCCCGTCGTGGCCTACTTCGCCGACGTGGCGGCCTCCGGGGGCTACTACGCCGGCGCGCTCGCGCACGAGATCGTCGCGCAGCCGACGACGGTGACAGGCTCCATCGGGGTCATCGCGCTGCGCTTCGCGGCCGCGCGCACGCTCGAGAAGCTCTCGCTCTCGCACGAGGTGATTCGCCGCGGCGAGCGGGCCGACCTCATGTCGCCGTTTCGCGCGTGGGACGACGGCGATCGCGCGGCCTTCGACCACGAGATCGACGGCTTCTACGGTGACTTCGTGGCGATCGTGGCGCGCGGCCGCAAGCGCGATGCCGCCGCCGTCGAGCCCCTCGCGCGCGGTCGCGTCTACGCGGGCGCCGACGCGCACGCGGCGGGCCTCGTCGACCGACTGGGCGGCCTCGACCTCGCGCTCGATCGCGCGAAGTCGCTCGCGGGCGGGCGCTTCGAAGAGTCACCGGTGGTGGTGCCGCCGCCGTGGCGCACGCCCGATCCGCCCGAGGCCCCGGCCGCGGCGCGCGCGCTGCTCGCCACGCTCGGCGGCGCGCTCCAGGGAGGCCGCGGCGCGCTCGACCTGCTCACGCTCATGGTCTCGTCGCACGAGCACCTCTTCGCGTGGGAAGACCTCCACGGGTTTTGAGGCGCGCTCAGCCGTCGCGCGGCGGCACGCTCGCGTCGAGCTGCTCGGCCTCGTCGTCGAGGTGCGCTTCGCAGCTCGGGCAGATGCCGTGGGTGAAGCGCGCGTCGGTATGATGCACCACGTAGTCTTCTACCTGGCGCCAGTAGTTGCCGTCGTCGCGGATCTTCTTGCACCACGCGCAGATGGGGAGCAGCCCGCGGAGCGTCTTGATCTGGGCGAGGGCCTGCTCGAGCTCGCTCACCCGGTGGGCGAGCGAAACCTGCATCGAGAGAAAGCTGGTGGCCACCGCGAGGCGCGCCGCGAACTCGTCGCGGTCGAAGGGCTTCGTGAGGTAGTCGTTGGCGCCGCTGCGAAGGCCGGCCACGACGTTTGAGGTGCCCTCGCGCACGGTGACCAGCACGAGGTAGACGGGCGCCGTGGGGCGGCGCGCGCGCACCTCGCGGCACACCTCGGGGCCGCTCATGCCGGGCATCTCCCAGTCGAGAATGGCCACCTGAGGGCCGTCGGCGTGGCCTAGCTCGACGAGCGCCTCGGCGCCGTCGCTGACGGTCTTCACCTCGTAGCCGAGGTCGCGCAGCGTGGCCTCGAGGAGCAGCCGCGAGACGGGGGTCGTCGTCGGCGACGAGCACCCTGCGCAAGGGGAAGACGGACTCGGTGTTCATCGCGCTACGAGCCTCCGCGTCCGGCGTCGGGGGCTTCGAAGCCCTGCGCTGCAAGGCGTGTGAGAAGCGGCACCGCGCGCGCGACCTCGCGCTCGATCGCCGCGATGCCGACGCGCGCCGCCTCGACGTCGTTGCTCGCGGCCGACTGCTCGACGGCCCGCGCCGTCGTGATTGCGACCGTCGCGCTGAAGCAGCTCAGCGTGCCGATGAGGCGGTGCGCGGCGCGGCGGATCTCGGCGGCGGCTCCCTCGTCGGCGGCGGCGCGGAGGAGCGCGAGCTGCGAGGGGTACTGCTCGTGGAACACGTCGAGGAGGCGGCGCAGCAGCTCACGTTGGCCCGCGACCCGGTCGCGGAGCGACGCGACGTCAACGGGGCTCTCGATGGACGCTGTCATCGTGGAGTGAATGGTGCTCACCGCGTGATCCTTCGCGTTCTATCTCACAATCGTCGTGGGTCGTGGTGCTCAGGTCAACGGCGGCTTGGTGCTGTGACTTGAACCGCCGCCGCGGCACCATGCCAGAAAGGCCCGGCGCTGTGGGCGCCACGGCGCAGTGTGCAAGAGGCGGAGTTGACGCCGTCGCGCACGCGGTGTGTAACGTAGCCGCGGTCGGATGTGATCGCGTTTCTTCTACAGTTCATTTTTACGGGAGGTCGTTGTCTCGTGCACAACACCTGGTGGAAGCGGGCTGCCCTCGGAGCCGCCCTTGTGTTCTCGACGTTCCTCTCTTCACCCGCGGAGGCGACGGTAGCGATTCAGCTCGATCGCCCGCAGCTCGTCGCGATGTCCGACCTCGTCGTGCGCGCCACGGTGGGCAGCGCCACGAGCCGTTGGAACGAGGACCACTCACAGATTCTCACCCTCACGCGCCTCACGGTGACGCAGTACCTCCAGGGCAGCGGCGCGGCCGAGCTCGTGCTGCGTCAGTTCGGCGGCGAGGTCGATGGCATGGTGTCGCGCATCGCGGGCGACGCGCACCTCGAGCCGGGACAAGACGTGGTGCTCTGCCTCCGCCGGGGCGCCGGGGTCGTCTACCTCACGGCGATGGCGCAGTCGGCGTGGTTCGTCACGTCGCCGCAGGGCGCCGAGCCCGTGGCCACGCGCGACCTCTCGGGGCTCACGCTGGCCCGCGTCGTCGATGGACGCATGCAGATCCTCGAGCCCGTGGCATCGAGCGCGTCCGAGTCGCTCGCGCACCTCATCGCCGACCTCGCAGCGCCCCGTCGCGCGGGGGCCTCGCGATGAGCGCGCGCATCGGAGCCTTCGCGCCCGCGCTCTTCGCAGCCCTCGCGCTCACGTCCGGCGCGCAGGCCTACAACCGCCAGCGATCGAACTGGAACCCCGCGAGCCTCCCCATCGCGTATCGGGTGAACGTCGCGTCGATCCCGGCTTCGCTGGGCGCGACGGTCGGGCAGGCGGCCATCGACCAGG
>CAISKJ010000473.1 GCA_903885885.1 uncultured delta proteobacterium | reverse complement strand
CGACGGCGCGATGGGCACCACGATTCGCACCTACAACATGCGCGAGGCCGACATTCGCGGCGAGCGCTTCGCGGGGTCGAAGAAGGACCTGCTGAACAACGGCGACCTCTTCTCGCTCACGCAGCCCGCGATGATCTGCGACATCCACCGGCGCTTTCTCGACGCGGGCGCCGACATCATCGAGACGAACACCTTCGGCGCCACGAGCATCACGCAGAGCGAGTTCTTCGTCGACGACCCGCGCGAGCACGGCGGCCGCAAAGACGCGGCCTTCTACCAGAAGATCATCGACGACCCGTTTCTCAACGAGCTCGCCTGGGAGATCAACGAGCGCTCGGCGCGCCAGTGCCGCGAGCAGGCCGACCGCGCGGCCGACGCCACGGGCCGCCAGCGCTTCGTGGCGGGCGCCATCGGGCCGCTCACGGTGTCGCTCTCGAACTCGCCCGACGCCGACGACGCGGGCTTTCGTGTGGTCACCTTCGACCAGGTGAAGGCCGCCTACGCGCTGCAGATTCGGGCCCTCATGGCGGGCGGCGTCGACACCCTGCTCGTCGAGACGATCTTCGACTCGCTCAACGCCAAGGCCGCCCTCGTGGCCATCCGCGAGGTGTTCGACAAAGACGGGCGCGAGCTGCCGGTGATGATCTCCGCGGCCGTCGGGCGCGGCGGCGAGACGATGATCTCGGCGCAGACCGTCGGCGCGTTCTGGAACGCCGTCGAGCACGTGAAGCCCCTCTCCATCGGGCTCAACTGCTCGCTCGGGCCCGACCTCATGTACCCGTTTCTCAGCGAGCTTGCGGAGCGTACCCGCGCGGCCGTGTCGGCGTACCCCAACGCGGGCCTGCCCAACCCGCTGTCGCCCACGGGCTTCGACCTCGAGCCCGCCGACATGGGGCGCTACCTCGGCGACTTCGCGAAGGGCGGGCTCATCAACATCGCGGGCGGCTGCTGCGGCAACACCCCCGAGCACATCGCCGCCATCGCGAAGGCCCTCGAGGGCGTCGCGCCGCGCCCGATGCCGTCGCGCACCGCGACCGCCGAGACGCCCGCGGCGCCCGCGCGCCCGCTGCGCCTCTCGGGGTCGCAGCCGTGCACGCAGCAAGAGGGCGTGTACATGATCATCGGCGAGCGCACCAACGTGGCGGGCTCGCCGACGTTCGCCAAGCTCGTGAAGGAGGGCAAATACGAGGAGGCGGTGAGCGTCGCGCGGCAGCAGGTCGAGAGCGGCGCCAACGTGATCGACGTGTGCATGGACGAGGGGATGATCGACGGCGCCGCCGCGATGACGCGCTTCCTCTCCCTCCTGGCGAGCGAGCCCGAGGTGGCCAAGGTGCCCTTCATGGTCGACTCGTCGAAGTGGGAGGTGATCGAGGCCGGCCTCAAGTGCCTGCAGGGCAAGGGTATCGTGAACTCGATCTCCCTCAAGGAGGGCGAGGAGGCCTTTCGCGAGCGGGCGCGGACCATTCGCAAGTACGGCGCCGCCGTGGTGGTGATGGCCTTCGACGAGCGCGGCCAGGCGGCCACCTACGACGAGAAGATTCGCATCTGCGCGCGGGCGTACCGCATCCTCGTCGACGAGGTGGGCTTCCCCGCGGAAGACATCATTTTTGACCCCAACGTGCTCACGGTGGCCACGGGCATCGAGGAGCACAACAACTACGCGGTCGACTTCATCGAGGCCACGCGGTGGATCAAAGCCAACCTGCCGGGCGCCAAGGTGAGCGGCGGCGTGTCGAACATCTCGTTCAGCTTTCGCGGCAACAATCACGTGCGCGAGGCGATGCACTCGGCCTTTCTGTTTCACGCCATTCAAGCTGGCATGGACATGGGCATCGTGAACGCCGGCATGCTCGAGGTGTACGAGGAGATCGCCCCCGAGCTCCGCGGCCTCGTCGAAGACGTGCTGCTCAACCGCAGGCCCGACGCCACCGAGCGCCTCGTCGACTACGGCGAGCGCGTGAAGTCCTCGAACGCGGGCGCCGCGGCGGTCGAGAAGAAGGAAGAGGAGTGGCGCAAGGGCACCGTCGAGGAGCGCCTCTCGCACGCGCTCGTGAAGGGCATCGACGCGTACATCGACGCCGACACGGAGGAGGCGCGCGCCAGGCTCGGCCGACCGCTGGCCGTGATCGAGGGGCCCCTCATGGACGGCATGAGCGTGGTGGGCGACCTCTTCGGCGCGGGCAAGATGTTCCTGCCGCAGGTGGTGAAGTCGGCGCGCGTGATGAAGAAGGCCGTGGCGTACCTGACGCCCTTCATGGAGGCCGAGAAGGCCGCGATGGCGGCCGCGGGCCAGGCCGTGAAGACGCAGGGCAAGATCGTGCTCGCCACGGTGAAGGGCGACGTCCACGACATCGGCAAGAACATCGTGGGCGTGGTGCTCGCGTGCAACAACTACGAGGTCGTCGACATGGGCGTGATGGTGCCCTGCGAGAAGATCCTCGAGCGCGCGCGCCGAGAAGGCCGACATGATCGGGCTG
>CAISKJ010000472.1 GCA_903885885.1 uncultured delta proteobacterium | reverse complement strand
TCGACCGCCTCGTGGCCGACCTGCTGGTGGTCTCGGGGCGTCGCATGGGGCCGCGGAGACACACCGATCTGCGGGCGCTCGTCGAGCAGCGCGCGGCCTACCTCGACGCGATGGCAAGTGGGCGCCGCGTGAAGCTCGCGGTGGAGGGGAGTGCGCGCGCCGAGGTCGACGCCGACAGCCTCGTTCGGGTGGTCGACAACCTCCTGCGCAACGCCATCGAGGCGGCGCCCGAGGGGAGCACCGTGCGCGCATCGCTCTCGTCGCGGGAGGGGGCCGTCACGCTCGCGGTGAGCGACCGCGGGGCAGGCGTCCCCGTAGAGCGCGAGCGCGAGCTGTTCGAACCGTTCTTCACCACCAAGAACGAGGGCACCGGTTTGGGGCTCGCCCTCTCGCGCGCGGTGATCGAGGCGCACGGGGGCGCGTTACGGTACCGTCGCGACGGCGCGGTGACGGTGTTCGAAGCGACGCTGCCCGAGCGCGCGTAAGGAGTCTTGTCGAGTGGCGACCGTACTGGTGATCGACGATGAGCGCGGCGTGCGCGAGGGCCTGTGTCGCGCCATCGCGTCGGCGGGCCACAAGACGCTCCCCGCGGGCGGCCTCGCCGAGGCCCGCGAGGCGATCGCGCGCGAGGCGCCCGGGTGCATTCTGCTCGACGTGCGGCTCAAAGACGGCGACGGCATCGCCTTTCTGGCAGAGCTTCGCGCGAAGCTGGCGCCCGACGCGCCGGTGATCATGGCGACGGCCTACGGCGACTCCGAGCGCACCATCGCGGCGATGAAGGGCGGCGCCTTCGACTACGTGACCAAGCCCTTCGATCTGCCCGCGCTCCTGGCCACTGTTGAGCGCGCGGTGCGTCAGCGCGAGCTCGCGAAGGCCGTACCGCAAAGCCCCCTCGCGGGCGCGGCGCCGTCGCCCGAAGGCTCGCTCATCGGCACGAGCGCCGCCATGCTGGCCGTGTGGAAGGTGATCGGCCGCGCGGCCTCGAGCGACGTGCCGGTGCTCATTACGGGCGAGACGGGCACGGGCAAGGAGCTCGTCGCGCGCGCCATTCACGCCCACTCGTCGCGGGCGCGCGAGCCCTTCGTGGCGGTGAACCTCTCGGCCCTCCCCGAGACCCTCATCGAGGCCGAGCTCTTCGGCCACGAGAAGGGAGCCTTCACGGGCGCCGTCGCGCGCAGGCCCGGGCGCATCGAGCTCGCCGCGGGCGGTACGCTCCTCCTCGACGAGATCGGCGACCTCGACCTCACGCTGCAAACCCGCCTCCTGCGCGTGCTGCAAGACGGCCGCTACGAGCGCGTGGGCGGCGCCGAGGTGCTCACCAGCCGCGCCCGCGTGATCGCCGCCACGCACAAGCCCGTGCGCCCCGGCCAGGCCGACGCGCGCCTGCGCGAGGACCTCTACTACCGCCTCGCCGTCATCGAGGTCGAGCTGCCGCCGCTGCGGGCGCGGCGCAGCGACATTCCGCAGCTGGTGGCCCACGCGCTGGCGTCGTCGCCCGCGAAGGCCGTGAGCGAAGAGGCCATGGCGCTGCTCCAGGCGTACGCGTGGCCGGGCAACGTGCGCGAGCTCGTTCACGTGGTGCAGCGCGCGGCCGTGA
>CAISKJ010000471.1 GCA_903885885.1 uncultured delta proteobacterium | reverse complement strand
GCCGCCCGCCACCCAGGCCGAGAAGATCTGAATCGACGACGGGTCGAGCGTGAGGTCGGGGGGCATGCGCCGCGACACGACGACGCCCGCCACGATGGGCGCCATGTCGGCCATGCGCTGATACCCGCGGAGGTCGCGCGCGATCCCGGTGGAGTGGCAGCGCGCGCAGGCGGTCTCGTAGAGCGCCGCCACGTCGCCCTGGTACGTGGGCACGCGGCCGAGGGGCGAGAGGTACATGAACGTGCGCTGCACGCGCAGCTCGGGCGCACCGTCGTAGGTGACCACGGCCTCGACGGTGTGCGACCCGAACGCCAGCGTCGGAAACGCGCGGTAGAGCGAGCCCCCGTCGCCCCAGCGGTACGGCGGCGTGCGCACCTGCTCGACGCGCGCGCCGTCGAGCGTGAACGTCACGTCGGTGACGGCCGCCGGCGCGGGCGGGTCGATCTGCAGCGCGAGGCGCGCCTCGGTGACCACGGCGCCGTTGGCGAAGCCCGTGACCATGGGGCTCACGTCGGCGACGAGGCGTTGCACGACGCCGTCGGCCAGCACGAGGGCCGCGTCGCCGCGCGCGCCGTCGGCCGCGAGGCGAATGCGCGTGGCGTTGAGGCCGCGCGCGAGCACCTCGAGGCGCTCGCCGTCGAAGCGCGCGACGGCGCTGTCGGCGTCGCCGCCCCAGGCGAGCCAGAGCCAGCGACCGGCGCTCGCGAGGGCCACGGGGCCCGTGACCATACCCGGCACGCGCGCGCGCTCGACGAAGCCGCGCTCGTCGACGCGCAACAGGTCGAGCTCGCGGGCGATGTACCGATGCGGGCCGAGCGCCCCGATGGTGCGCACCGCGCCGAGGTCGAGGCCGGGCACGGGGTCGGACCACACCACGTCGGCCCCTTCACCGCGGGCCGTGACGCGCAGTCGGTGGAGCGACTGGTCGGCGCGAAGCACCCAGGCCTCGCGCGTCGCGCCCACCAGGGGGCCCGCGACCAGGGCGGTGATGTTCGTCACCGGCGCGCCCGCGCGGTCGAGGCGGAGCCAGCGCGGGCCCAGGGTGGTGTAGAGGCCCGTTGCCGTGGCCCAGAGCGACTCGCCGCTCCAGCGTGCGACCGCGCGCGCGTTCGCGAGCAGCGTCGGGAGCGCGGCGCGGCGGTACGTGCCGTCGCGGATCACCAGGGCGCCGCCGGGCACGAGCGCGGTGGGCTCGCCGGGGGTGAGCTCGATGAACGCGTTGGGGGGCGAGTCGGTCGGGGCGGCGGAGTCGCCCGCGAGGCGCTCGATCTCGGTCGCGCGCCCGTAGGCGTCGACGGTGTAGAAGCGCCCGTCGAGGCACGACAGGTAGCCGCGCCCCTCGGCGTTGACCCACGGAAACGCGGGCTGCGCACCCGTCGGGAGCGTGACCCGCGCGAAGACCGCAGGCGCGCGCTCGACGAGGGCGAGGTCGACGTTGCGCGGCCGCACGGTGAGCCACACGTCGGTCTCGACCCGCGCGTCGACGGCGGGTTGCACGTCGACGGGTTCGGCCGCGTCGAGGTCCGCGGTCGCGTCGCGCA
The DNA here is from genome assembly GCA_903885885.1 of uncultured delta proteobacterium. Taxonomy (GTDB): domain Bacteria; phylum Myxococcota_A; class Polyangia; order Polyangiales; genus CAISKJ01. The sequence goes on along the minus strand of CAISKJ010000471.1, from coordinate 12 downwards.
CGGGCACGGTGC
>CAISKJ010000470.1 GCA_903885885.1 uncultured delta proteobacterium | reverse complement strand
GCTCGATGGTCTAACAGACCTCGCGCCCCAGCGTAACCCGCGAACGCCTCATCGGCCCCGCGGTACTACTGATCCCCCTGCGAGAGCACCTCTTCGAAGGTGTCGACGCCGTTCACGGTGAAGCGAAAGCGCGCGCGCCGCACGCCGCGCGGCCAGCGCGCCGGGGCGTTGTACACGCCGCGCTCGCGGGCCTCGCGCAGCACGTCGACGGCGACCCCGCGGTCGTTCGTGACGGCCACCTCGGCGTAGGGCACGGCGCGCCCCTCGGCGTCGAAGAGCCGCACCGCGAGCACGCCCTGATCGAGGCTGATGTTGCGCATGCGCACCTCGTGGACGAGCGGCCCCGACTGCTGCGCCGTGAGGGTGATCTCGCGCACGTCGTCGCCGTCGGGCCGCGAGGCGCAGCGCACCGCGTGGCGCCGACCGGGCGAGAGGGGAATGGGCGTGTTGGTGGCCACCGGGCGCGCGCCGTCGATGCCGCAGAAGAACCCGTCGGGCACCTCGAGCAGGGTGACGCGCGGCGGCTGCGCGCCGCCCGGGAGCACCGCGGGCACGACGTGGGGCGACGCCACGAGGACGCGCGCGACGGCCGAAGGGAGGCTCTCGAAGCGGTCGTTGTCGAGGGCCGTGACGCGCATGAGGTAGCGCCCCGGCGCGAGGCCGCGGGCGCGCCACGAGGTCGCGTCGCCCCCGAGGCGCTCGGACGCCACGAGGTCGTGAAAGTCCTCGTCGCGCGCGAGCTCGACGCGCCAGCCCGCGGCCACCGTCGAGCCGCGGAGGCCGAAGGTCGCGCTCACGTCGACGGGCTCGCCGCTCGAGAGCACGCGCTCGGGCGGGGCCGTGACCCACGCGGGCTGCGGCGGGAGCTGTCGGTACGGCTGCCGCGGACGGCCGGGCTCCTCGACCGAGGCGTTGCCCGCGCGGAGCACGTATCCGCGGTCGGGCATGCGCACGCGCATGCGGCCGCGGTTGGCGGCGAGGCGCACCACGTGGTTCACGTGGTCGAGCGACACGAGGCCGTCGAAGCGCCCCAGAAACGCCGTCGCGGGGCCCACCGACAGAGGCGCGAGCGGAGCGCCCTCGCCGACCTGTGCGGGGGCCATGCGAACGCGCGCCGTGCCGCGGAGGAGGGTCGTGGCGGTCGAGGGCGCCTGCCCCGGCGGAGGCGTGAGCGGCGATGCGAAGAGGAGGAGCTGCGCGCGCTCTTCGAGGGTGAGCACGGTGCCGTTGGCGAAGGCGATTTCCGCGAGGGCGCCGTCGCCGACGTGCACGCGCGCGCCGCGGCGCAGGGTCTCACCGGGGGCCACGGGGCGCGGCGCGTTGGGCGCCTCGTGCGTGGACACCTCGACGGGACCGCGGACCCACACGACACGGGCCTCGTCGGCGCCCATCGGCGAGGCGGCGCTGAGCGCGGCGGGGGCAGGCTGCGCGGCCGCGCGCGATGCGAGGGTAAGCAAGGCAGCCAAGACGGGAATCGTCACGCGCATGAGGTCCCTCCAAGCAGCGAACGGGTCCGACACGAGCCAAAGGGTCAGTGAGCCTCTCTGATGACCGCCACGGAGGCGATCCATCGGACGCCGTCGGCACGCTCCGTACCACAAGCGCCCCACTCCGAGGATGTCTTCGGCAGACCCTTCGGAGGATCGTCCCCCCATTGCGCACGGTATAATTGGGGGCCGCGCGGATGTCCCCGCTTCGGCGAAGGGTGATACGGTCGCCGCGATGAGCGACCGTTCCCTCATGCTTTGCAGGTCGATGGCGCTGACCCTCCTGGCCGCGACGATCGTCGGGTGCGGGTCGAGCACCGAGCTCCCCGATCGCGTCGACGCCCCCGCGATCGACGACGCCCCCGACGCCGACAGCGGCACCGGCCCCGACGCGTCCCTCGACGCGCCCGTCGACCCCGACGCGCCCTCGATGGACGCGCTGATCCCCGACGTGATGCCCCCCGACGCGCCCTCGATGGACGCGGTCACGCCCGACGTAGTCACGCCCGACGTAGTCACGCCCGACGTAGTCACGCCCGACGTAGTCACGCCCGACGTAGTCACGC
>CAISKJ010000469.1 GCA_903885885.1 uncultured delta proteobacterium | reverse complement strand
GCCTGCACCATGGGCCAGGTCTGCTCGGCGGGCGCGTGCGCGACCACCTGCGCGGCGGGCACCACCAACTGCGCCGGCGCGTGCGTGACGCTCTCGAGCGACTCGGCCAACTGCGGCGCCTGCGGCGCCTCCTGCGGCGGCGGCTCGACCTGCGTGGCCGGCGCCTGCGCCTGCCCGCCGGGCCAGACCCTCTGCGGCGGCGTGTGCACCGCGACGGCCACCGACGCGCGCAACTGCGGCACCTGCGGCCGCGCCTGCGGCGTCGGTCAGGTGTGCTCGAGCGGCGCGTGCATCGTCGACTGCCCCGCGGGCACCACCAACTGCGGCGGCGTGTGCTTCGACACGAACGCGAGCAACTCCAACTGCGGCGCGTGCGGCGTGGCCTGCACCGGCGGCCAGGTGTGCGCCATGGGCCGCTGCGGCTGCCCCACGGGCCAGACGAGCTGCGGCGGCGCCTGCGTGGCCACCGCGAGCGACGTGTCGAACTGCGGCGCGTGCGGCAACGTGTGCCCCGCGAGCCAGAGCTGCTCGGGCGGCGCCTGCATGCTCGTGTGCGCCACGGGCACCACCAACTGCTCGGGCTCGTGCATCAACACCGGCACCGACGCCAACAACTGCGGCGCCTGCGGCACGCGCTGCACCGGCGGCCAGACCTGCACCGGCGGCCGCTGCGGCTGCCCCACGGGCACCATCCTCTGCGGCGGCGCGTGCATCAACCCGCAGACCAACGCCACCAACTGCGGCAGCTGCGGTAACACCTGCGCCGGCGCCACGACCTGCCAGGCCGGCATCTGCGCCTGCCCGACGGGCCAGGCCCTCTGCGGCGGCGTGTGCGTCGACGTGACGAACAGCCGCACCAACTGCGGTCGCTGCGGCAACGTCTGCGGCGGCGCGACGCCCCTCTGCGCCGCGGGCACCTGCGGCACCACCTGCGCGATGGGCTTCACCGCCTGCACCACGGGCGGCGGCACCACCTGCGTGAACACGCAGACGAGCAACAACAACTGCGGCGCCTGCGGCCGTCAGTGCGGCGGCGGCGCGACCTGCGTGGCCGGCGCCTGCGCCTGCGCGGCGGGCCAGACGCTCTGCAACGGCAACTGCGTCGACCTGCAGACCAGCGCGTTCAACTGCGGCGCCTGCGGCACCCGCTGCGGCGGCGGCTCGACCTGCACCGCGGGCCGCTGCGCCTGCCCCACGGGCCAGACGCTCTGCGCGGGCACCTGCGTGAACACGACGACCAGCACCACCAACTGCGGCGCCTGCGGCCGCGCGTGCACCACCGGCCAGACCTGCACCGCGGGCGCCTGCGTGTGCCCCACGGGCAACACCATGTGCGGCACGGCCTGCATCAACCTGCAGACGTCGACCACGAACTGCGGCACCTGCGGCAACACCTGCGCGGGCGGCACCACCTGCACCATGGGCCGCTGCGCGTGCGCCACGGGTCAGACCCTCTGCGGCGGCACCTGCACCAACACGCAGACCAGCGTGACCAACTGCGGCGCGTGCGGCACGGCCTGCGGGATGTTCCAGACCTGCTCCATGGGCCGCTGCGTTTG
>CAISKJ010000468.1 GCA_903885885.1 uncultured delta proteobacterium | reverse complement strand
GTTCCAATCGTATCCGACCGCGTCGCCGATGCAAGTGCCGCCGCCCCAGGTCATGCCTTCGGCGCAACGCTTCCACACCAGGCCGGTCGGGATATGCAGCACCGTGCCGCTGCCAGTGTCGCGGAAATCGGCGTCGGGGGTGGTGAGCGTCCCGTCGCACACCTGCTGCCCCGCGGGGCACTGGCACGCGCCCGCCACGCACACGCCGCCCGTCGCGCAGCGCGCCGCGCAGGCGCCGCAGTTGGCCGCGTCGGTGGCGAGCGTCGCGCAGGCGGCGCCGCAGAGGGTCTGCCCGAGCGGGCACACGGTCACGCAGCGCCCCGCCGCGCAGGCGTTGCCCGGCGGGCATCGCGTGGCGCAGTCGCCGCAGTGGGCCACGTCGGTCGCGGTGTCGACGCAGCGGCCGTCGCAGATGCGCTCGGCGGCGGCGCAGGTGGGCGCGGTGTCGATGGGCACATCGAGGGTGGGCGTGACGTCGGCCGCGTCGGTGACGTCGGTGACATCGCTCGCATCGGGCGTGGTGCTCACGTCGGGCGTGGTGTCGGAGGTGGGCGCGACGTCGGTCACATCGGGCGCGGCGGTCGTGTCGGGGGCGGCGTCGAGGGGCACGTTGGTGCCGTTGTCGACGGCGGTCTCGGAGCAGGCCGACGCGAGGAGTGTGAGGGTCAGCGCGAGGAGAGAGGTGGGCTTCGACGACATGGTGCGCGCTCCGCGAGAAGCCAGAAGGTGACGCTTCTCTCCCACGGGTCTCGCGCACTTCGCGGGCGATGTCACGGCCTCGTTGGGCCGCACCCGCTCCGGGCGCGAGGGCGACGCGCGCGTCGTGCGGGGACGAGCGTCGTTGCGCGGCATGAGCGCGCCGTCCTATGACTTCGCCCCGTCATGGAGCCAGACCCGGAAGCCGTGCGCGAGGCCCTCGACGCGCGCACGAGCCCGTCGCGGCTCGGCCAGCTGGCGCGCACCTCCGAGGTGCTCGCGCGCCTCGTCGCGCGCAACCCGTCGGCCACGCCGGGCCTCTTGCGGCGCCTCGCGCGGCGCGTCGGGCGTGAGCGCGTTGAGGAACGCGACCAGCGCGCGCACCTCGGCCTCGCTCACCGTGAAGGGCTCGAGAAACGGGTCGTCGCCGCCCTGCGTGAGCGCGTGCCCGACGGGCATGCCCCCTTGCGCATAGAGGTGCACCACGTCGTCGAGCGTCGCGACGGTGCCCGCGTGGCCGTAGGGCGCGGTGAGCGCAACGCCCCGCAGCGTCGGCGTCACAAAGCGCCCGCGCAACGCGTCGGTGGGCGCCCCGATGGGAAAGGGCTCGTCGGGCGCGTCGCTGTAGCGCCCGCGGCCTTGAAAGACGCTCCGACGCGCGCGCGCCTGCCCCTCGATGGCGCCGCGGTCGGAGCCCACGCGCGGGTCGTCGGGAAAGCGCGCGGCGTGAAAATCTCCGTCGGAGAACATCGCCCCGCTGTGGCACCGGATGCAGCCCGTGCGGAGAAACACCGCGAGCCCCGCGACGGCCTCGGCCGACATCGCCGCGTGATCGCCCGCCACCCAGCGGTCGAAGGGCGCGGTGCTCACCGCGAGGGTGCGCACGTAGGCCGCGAGGGCCTTGCCCACGTTGGCCACCACGCGGTCTACGTCGTCGGGCGTGGCGCGCGACACGGCCGCGCCGAACACGCGTTGGTAGGCGCCCCCGTGGCGCTCGGCCACGCGGCGCGCGAGCTCGGCGCGGGTGAGCGCATGCTCGAGCGGGTTTTCGAACGCGAGCGCGGGTTGAGCCCAGAGCGAGTCGGCGGAGCCGTCCCAGGTCTGCCATCGCTTGAACGCGCTGCCGACCAGCGAGGGGACGTTGCGGCGCCCCACGCGCGGCGGATCGCCCGCGACCGCGAGGGGGCGCGTGTCGGCGTAGAGGTGCGGCGCGGCGTGGCAGCTCGCGCAGGCCGTACGTCCGTCGTGGGAGAGCCCGACGTCGTCGAAGAGCGCGCGCCCGAGCGCGGCGGCGGCGGGGTCGTCGGCGTAGCTACGGCCAGATGGGCGCGAGCTCGGTGAGGCGCGCGTACACGATGGGCCCCTCGTCGGCCGCGTAGAGGTGCCGGTCGACCTCGGTGAGCGCCGTGTGAAGCCGCGCGTGGTAGCCGCTCGCGAAGCTCTCGGGGTGCAGACCGACCTGATACACGGTGGGGCGCGCGAGGGGGCCGCCGTCGGGCCAGTTGTCGCGGAGCACGCGGATCATCACCGAGCCGAGCATGTAGTCGACGAGGCACCCGTTGTCGGGCACCTCGAGCACCGGCGAGGTGGGCGGCGGCTCGGCGCTCACGAGGTGGGTGCGCGAGGGGTGGTACGGCTGGCTCGTCGCGGTGATGCCCGCCCAGTTGCGGAGGTTCCACCGACCGAGCTCGTAGGCGCCCCACGAGGCCTGGATGTTCTCGGGCGGAAACGCGCTCGACTCGACGAGGTAGCCCGCGCGCTCGAGCGCCTCCATGGTGCTCAGCTGCGCCGTCCACCCGCCCGCGCGAAACGACGTGGGGCGCGCGAAGCCGTTCTGCACCATGCGCTCGGCCGCGGCGCGGAGCAGCGTGGCCTGCTCGTCGGCCGTGTACGACGAGAAGTTCACCGTGTACCCCGTGGGGTCGCCGTCGGGCATCGAGTACGACGGGGTGGATTTGCACCGCACGCTCGTGGTGTCGACGAAGCTGCAGCGCGGGTGAATGTGCACGCCGAGCTCGTCGCCGAGGGCGCGCTGGCGCGTGATCCACGCCACGAGCTCCGCCTTGCGCGCCGCGGTGGTCGCGGGGTCGGTGAACACGTAGGGCCCCACGAACTGCGAGTAGCGCAGCCGCGGGTGCTCCGTGCGCAGGCGCTCCATCCAGGTGAGGTTGGCCTGCGGCGGGTTGGAGCTGTCCCAATCGACAGACACCACCGCGTAGAGCGCCGCCGAGACGGTCACCGCGCGCGCGGCGAAGGCCGTCGACGCATCGTCGGCGGCGAAGAGAACCCGGTGCTCGCCCACCGCGGAGGGCGCGGCGATCGTGGCGCGAAACGTACCGCTCGCGTCGCGGGTGAGGGGGCCCGCGTCGACGCCGTCGAGCCACGCGCGGATGGTGCGCACGCCCGTCGGCGCCACGACGCTCACGGCGAAGGTGGTGTCGCGGGGCGTGAGCGCGTCGCCCGCCATGAGCCACCGCCGCGCGGTGATCTGGTAGGCCGCGTCGGCGCCCTCGGCGGGCTCCTTCGGGGCGGTGCGCGGGGCCGCGTCGACGGGGGCTGCGTCGCGCGCAGGCGTCGCGGCGTCGGTGGCGGCGGGCGGTGTGGCGCAGCCCAGCGCGAGGGCGCTGGCGAGGAGCAGAAACGGGATCGCCGGGGAGGGTGCCATCGGCGGGATTGGGCGTGCAGTGTGGGGCGCCCGTCAAGGCGCCTCGCGCGGGCTACTTGCGCTTCGCGAAGACCTCGGCGAACGAGGTGTCGTAGCGGCCGACGGTGAACTCCGGCGACACGATCACGGCCTTGAGGAACGCGAGGTTGCTCACGAGGGGCGCCACGTGGGTGGCCGCGAGGGCCTCGCCGAGCTTCGCGATGGCGGCCTCGCGCGTCGGGGCGTGGGCGATGATCTTGGCCACCATGGGGTCGTAGTAGGGCGTCACCTTGCCGGGGGCGGCGATGCCCGCGTCGACGCGAATGCCCTCGCCCTCGGGCCAGGTGAGCTCGTTCACGTCGCCGGGCTTGGGGATGAAGCCCTTCGACGGATCCTCGGCGTAGAGGCGCGCCTCGATGGCGTGGCCCGCGAGCTTCACGTTCAGGAGCCCGTCGCCGAGGGCCTCGCCGTGGGCCACGCGGAGCTGCCACTCGACGAGGTCGAGGCCCGTCACCATCTCGGTCACCGGGTGCTCCACCTGGATGCGGCAGTTGGTCTCGAGGAAGTAGAACTCCTCGCGCTCCTGATCCCAGATGAACTCGCAGGTGCCCGCGCCCACGTAGCCCGCCGCGCGCCCGATGCGCACCGCGGCGTCGAGAATGGCCGCCCGGTGCGCGGGCCCGCGCTCGCCCTGAAACGCCGGCGCGGGCGACTCCTCGACGATCTTCTGGTGCCTGCGCTGCAGCGAGCACTCGCGCTCGCCGAGGGCCACCACGTTGCCGTGCGTGTCGCCGAAGATCTGCACCTCGATGTGCCGCGGCCGCTCGACGTAGCGCTCGATGTACACGCGCGCGTCGTTGAAGGCCTGCGCCGCGCGGTCGCTGCACGACTTCATCGCGCGCTCGAGGCTGGCGTCGTCTTTCACGATCTGCATGCCGATGCCGCCGCCGCCGCCGACGGCCTTCACCAGCGCGGGAAACCCGATGCGCGCCGTGACCTCGCGGGCGGCCTCGACGGTCTCGAGGGGCGCGTCGGCGCCGGGCACGGGCGGCACGTTGGCCGCGAGGGCCGTGTGCCGCGAGCGCATCTTGTCGCCGAGGCGGTCGAGGGCCTCGGGCGAGGGGCCGATCCACGTGAGGCCGGCCTCGATCACCGCGCGGGCGAAGTGCGACTTCTCGCTGAGGAGCCCGTAGCCCGGGTGAATGGCCTGCGCGCCGGTGCGCTTCGCGGCGTCGAGAATGGCGGCGACGTTGAGGTAGCTCTCCTTCACGGCGGCGGGGCCGACGAGCACGCTCTCGTCGACGGCGGTGGTGTGCAGCGCGCCCGCGTCGGCCTCGCTGTGAATGCCCACGGTGGCGACGCCCATGCGGCGGCAGGTGCGGGCGATGCGAGCGGCGATCTCGCCGCGGTTTGCGATGAGTACCTTCGTAAACATGACCCGCTCTAGTACCCCATCGCGCCCCCGCTGGGGAGGGCCTTCACACCCCCGCGCCGGCGGGCTGACGGGAGGGTGCAGAATGGTGGATCGCGGCGGCGGAGAGCGGTGGTAACGTCCGCGCGCAATGCGTCCCAATGATCCGCGCATCGAAGAGATCGCCGCGCTCGTCGTCGACCGCTTGAAGAAGCAGGGCGTCACCGGCGGGGCCAACCTCGCGGCCGCCGTCGCCGCCGCGCTCACGCCCGCCGTGCACGTGCGCCGCCGCGGCGTCTTCGACGACGTTGATAGCGCCGTCGCCGCCGCGCGCAAGGCCTACGAGCAGTACGAGCAGATGCCCCTCGAGACGCGCTTCGCGGTCGTGCGCGCCATGCGCGAGGCGGCCCTCGGCGTGCTCGAAGAGATGTGCACGCGCGCCGTGACCGAGACGCGCCTCGGCCGCGTCGACGACAAGCGGCAGAAGAACCGCGCGGCCATCACCAAGACGCCGGGGCCCGAGTTTCTCGAGCCCGTCTCTCGCTCGGGCGACCACGGGCTCATGATCACCGAGCGCGCCCCCTACGGGGTCATCGCGTCGATCACGCCGTGCACCAACCCCACCGAGACGATCATCAACAACGGCATCGGCATGGTGGCCGGCGGCAACGCGGTGGTGTTCAACACGCACCCCCTCGCGAAGGAGACGAGCGCGTGGTTCGTCTCGCTCCTCGCCGACGCGGTGGTCTCCGCGGGCGGCCCCGAGAACCTCCTGTGCTGCATCGCCTCGCCCACCATCGCGAGCGCGCAGGCCCTCATGACCCACAAGGGCGTCCGCCTCGTGGTGGTCACGGGGGGAGGCGCCGTGGTCGAGCAGGCGATGCGCTCGGGCAAGCGCGCCATCAGCGCGGGCCCCGGCAACCCCCCCGCGGTGGTCGACGAGACGGCGCACCTCGAGGAGGCCGCGCGCGGCATCGTGGCGGGCGCGAGCTTCGACAACAACATCATCTGCACCTGCGAGAAGGAGATCGTTGTGGTCTCCTCGGTGGCCGATCGCTTCAAGAAGCACCTGCGCGACGCGGGCACGCACGAGCTCTCGCCCGGCGAGGTGCGCGCCCTCGAGAAGGTGCTCATCACGAGCGACAACCACGTAAACCGCGAGTTCGTGGGCAAGAACGCCAACGTTCTCTTGCGCTCGATCGGGCGGAGCGCGCCCGACGACCTGCGGCTCCTGTGGGCCGAGGTCGACGAGTCGCACCCCTTCGTGCAGCACGAGATGCTCATGCCGGTGCTGGGCCTCGTGCGCGCGAAGGACGTGGGCGAGGCCATCGCGTGCGCGAAGCGCGTCGAGCACGGGTACGGCCACACGGCCACGATGTGGAGCACCAACATCGAGAACCTGTCGCGCATGGCCCGCGCCATCAACACGTCGATCTTCGTGAAGAACGGCCCCAACTACGCGGGCATCGGCGTCGGCGGCGAGGGGTGGACCTCGTGGACCATCGCGTCGCCCACGGGCGAGGGGCTCACGACCTGCCGCACCTTCACCCGCGAGCGCCGCTGCACGCTCAAAGACTCGTTTCGCATCATCTGAGCGCGGCGCCTACGCGCTGCCGCCCGCGACCAGCAACACGGCCACCCCCACGACCCACCCGAGCATCGTGAGCACGAGCGCGGTGATGGCCACCGTGCGCGCGGTCCGCGTGCGCGCGGCCGCGTTGGGGGCCGCGTTGTTGGCGTCGTTGTGGGCCATGAGCCCGAGCACCACGCCCGCGAGCCCGACGGGGTTGCACGCGCCCAGAAAGGCCAGCGTCGAGAGCACCACGGAGATCACCGCGTGGCCCGCGAGGTCACGGTCCGAGGGGCCCGTCGGCGCCGGCGCGCCGTAGTGGGGCTGCGCGCCGTAGGACGGCGGCGCGCCGTAGAGTTGGTGCGCGCCGTACGCCTGCGGGGTGTACGGCGGGGCGGCGTAGGTGGGCGCCGTGCCAAACGGGTGGGCGTCGTAGGGACGCTGCGCCGCGGGCGGCGCGGCGCCCGCGAAGGGCGGCGGGGCGGCGCTCGGCTGCGAGGCGCGGAGGGCCTCGGCGACCATCGCGGCGTCCATCGCCATGGTGCGCGGAACGACCCCGCCGGCGGGGTGCGCGCTCATCGGTCTGCCGCAGCGCGGGCACGAGACGTTCGGGGCCGCGGCGTCGAGGGCGTGCTGGCAGCGGGGACATTGTACGAACATGAAGCTCTCTCCAACGAGGGCGCGGACCGTAGCACGCGGGCCCCCGCGGTTGTGCGACGGCGCTTGTGATCGACGCGCGCGGCGTGGTAGCGCACGAGGCGACGTCGTGGGTCCAGCGCTGGGCATCGTAGAGCTTCGTTCGATCGCGCGTGGGTACCTCACGCTCGACGCGATGACGAAGCGCGCCGAGGTCACGGTGCTCCACGCCGAGCCGGTGTCGCCGGGCAAGTACTGGATCGCGATCACGGGCGGCGAGGCCGAGGTCGCCGAGGCGATGGACGCGGGCCTCGAGATCGCGGGCCCCGCGCGCCTCGACCACACGCAGCTCCCCTACGCCCACGAGGTGGTGCTCGACGCGGTCGCGAACGGCGTCACCGCGAAGGTTCCCCTCGACGCCATCGGCGTGCTCGAGC
>CAISKJ010000467.1 GCA_903885885.1 uncultured delta proteobacterium | reverse complement strand
CGACGGGCCCTCCACGCCGCGGTGGTGCCCGACCCGTCGCGCGCGAGCCTGGTGGTGTCGCGCTCGCACGCGCACCCGCGCCTCGCGGCGCTCACGTCGTCGCTCGGCATCACCGCGCGGCGCCCCTGCGGGAGCGTCGGGCTCAAGGTCGCCCTCGTCGCGACGGGCGAGGTGAGCGCGTACGTGCACCTCGGCGGCGGCCCCAAGCTGTGGGACGGCTGCGCCCCCGAGGCCATCGCGCGCGGCGCGGGCGCCGAGGTCACCGACGCGCGAGGCCGCGCGCTGCGCTACGACACCGCCGACCTCGCGCTCTCCGAAGGCATCGTGGTGGCCGCCGCGCCCCTCGCGGCGACGCTCCGCGGCGCCCTCGCGACGGGCTGAGCGCGAGCGAGAATCCGACCGCGCAACGGGGCGGAGCGGTGTTAGGATCGCGCAATGACCGAGAGCGAGCTCACCTGCCACGCGTGCAACGCCCCCATCGAGGGCGAGCCTGCCGGGCGCGGGCTCATGGTGTTCGTGCGGGGCGACCGGGTCGAGTACGAGGAGCCGCCGCTGTGCGAGCGCTGCGCGCACGCCATCAGCATCACGGCCCTCTACCGCTGGGAGATCGAAGAAGAAGAGGGCTGAGACAGCGTTTCCATGATGTGGCCAGCCCGCTCCGCGATCCGTCCCGTGCCCGCGCACGCCGTAGTTCCCCGCGACGCCGTCGACGCCGTCGAGGCCGACCTCGAAGAGTCTGACGACCTCGAGGCACGCATCGTACAGGCCTTCCGCGAGCTCGACGTCTCGCAGCCCGCGCTGTCGAAGTTTCTCCGCGCCGAGCTCGAGGCCGTCACCGACGACACCGCGTCGGCGCTCGGGCAGTTTCTCGGCGTGGCGGTGCACCAGTCCTTCGTCGAGGCCTTCGGCGCGCGCATGCGCCCCCTCGACGAGAACGCCCTCGCCTCGACGCGCGCCACCTTCGACTGGGACGAAGAGCTGCGCCGCGGCGCCGCCGACGAGATGCTCGAGAGCGACGACCTCGTGGCCATCGGCCAGCCGCACCTCATGGCCTTCGTGCGCGAGCAGCTCGACGCGGCCCTCGAGCCCGACGAAGACGGCGACGCCCCCGACGTCGACCTCGACGCGGTCTCCACGGTGTACCGCACCGTCCTCATCGAGATCCTGGCGCTCGGCCACGCCGTGACGCCGCCGCGCGGCACGGCGCCGAGCGTCAGCGTGTTGATGTAAGCGACAGCACCGCTTGCGGTCGCCCCGCGGGTCGCGATACCTCAACGTTCATCATGAGACGCTCGCTCGCGACCGCGGTGACCGCGCTGCCCCTTCTGCTCTCAGCCTGCGGGGGCGCGGGGCGCTACGGATACGCGCAAACGTACGTGGCGCTCGGCGACGAGGAGTCGTGGGTGGCGCGCGCCAACAACGAAGCGGTCTACGACGAGGTGCGGCGCATGCCCGAGAGCTACCGCTCGCAGACGCTCTCGTTCTTCGGCGTGGTCACGGGCGTCGAGGCCGCCCACGGGTCGACGTCCGCGCGGGTGAGCATTCAGATTCGCACGCACCAGACGCGGCACCTCTGCGACGACGAGACCGACCGCAGCTGTCGGGTCACGGTGAGCGCGCGCGACGGTGGGCCGCTCACGGCCGTCATGAGCCTGCGCCCCGACGACGCCGCAGGCGAGAACCGCGTGCAGGTCTTCTCGCTCCTGCGCATCTTCGGGAGCCTCGTGCCCGGAGAGTACGACGCCGCGGGAGGGCCCGTCATCCGCGCTGATTTCTATCGACACTGGCCTCGCGGCGAGTACGTCACCACCGACGCGGCCTCTGCGATGCGCCGGTAGAAGAAGCGCGCCGACGCGCGCGTAGAAGGCCGCGCAGCGCAGCGGGCCACACACTTCGGTCGCGCCCCGTGCGGCGCTCAACAACTTCAGAGGAGCAATACAGTGAAGAACCTTCGCAACGTCGTCGTGGGCCTCAGCATGGCCGTGATCTTCGCCTCGGGCTGCGTCGTCGAGATCGTCCGCGGGCCCTACGAGGGCTGCCAGTCCGGCGAGGCCTGCTCCAACGGCTCGGTCTGCCTCCCGGCGTCGTACACATCGAACGGCTCGCCCGCGAACTTCTGCTCGCTGAGCTGCACGGCGACCGAGCAGTGTCCGCTCTCGCCCTACGGCTCGGGCTACGCGCCCACCTGCGTGGTGAGCGCGTCGGCCGGCGGCGGCCTCTGCTACGACGGCTGCGTACGCGACACCGACTGCGGCCCCGGCACGCGCTGCGGTTCCATCACCGGCCGCGACATGAACGGCCAGCCCGTCACGGCCTACCTCTGCATGCCCCTCGGCACCGGCACCACCGCCTGCGGCGGCTCGGGCCAGGCCTGCTGCGCGAGCAGCCTCTGCGGCTCGGGCCTCGTGTGCACCGCGGGCGTGTGCGCAGCCGCGGTCACCCCCAACCGCACCCCCTACCAGAAGTGCAGCGCCACCGACGTGTGCGCGACGGGCACGCAGTGCCTCACGTCGATCGTCGCCGCGGGCGCCGCCAAGGCGCCGGGTACGTCGTGCACGGTGGCGTGCCCCAGCGGCCTCCCGTCGGCGTGCCCGGGCTACGTGCCGGGCGCCGCGACGCAGTCGGTCACCTGCCTCAGTGTCGGCACCCCCGCGCAGTCGCAGTGCTATCGCCTCTGCGCCACGCAGACCGACTGCACGGACTTCAACACCACGTGCTCGGCCATCCCGGCCGCCGGTGGCGGCACCGTACGCGTGTGCGTCGCCGTCGGCCCCCGCGCCTGATCGCCGCGCGCGCAACGCCCCTGCGCGCCGCGCGGTGCTGATATCCTCTGCGCGCGTGCGCCCCCCTCTCCCGCTCATTCGTTGTGTCCTCGCGCTCGCCGCGGCGCCCCTCGGCGTCGCGTGCGCCCCCGACAAGGATACGGTTCACCCCAGTTACGACCGCTGTGAGCCTGGCGAGCCGTGCGGCCTCTCGACGACGTGCGCGCGCGCGCGGCTCACCACCAACGCCGCGCGCACGGCCTCCCTCTGCACGCACGCGTGCTCGCTCGACTCCGAGTGCCCTGGCTTCGCCGCGCGCTGCGTGACGGTGGCCGCCGACGCGGGCCAGTGCCTGCGCGAGTGCGCGCGCGACCTCGACTGCCGCCCCAAAACGACGTGCCACGGGCTTCGCATCAACGGCACCCGTGTGGGCGTGTGCGTGCCCGACACCGGGGCGCGCGCGTGCGCGACGGGCGCCGCCTGCGCGCCCTTCGACGACGTGTGCGACCTGCCCGACGCTGGGGTGTTGACCTTCGACGCAGACGCGGAGCCCGGCACGTGCCGCTTCGAAGTGCCTTGAGAGAAGCGGGGACGGCTACGCGTCGGCGAGGCGCTCGGCGTCTTCTTCCGAGAGGTCGAAGTTCGAAAACGAGTTCTGCGTGTCGTCGTGGTCGTCGAGGGTCTCGGCGAGCTTGATGGCGAGCTCGGCGTCGCGGCCCGACACGGTGACGGTGTTCTTGGCCACCCACGCGAGCTTCGAAGACTTCACGGCGATCTTGGCGGCCTCGAGGGCGCTGCGAACCACGTCGACCTCGGCGGGGGGCGTGGTCACGATCCACTCGTCGCCCTCGTCGGCAAGGTCTTCGGCACCCGCGCCGAGGGCCACGTCGAAGAGCTGCTCCTCGGTGGCGGCCTTCTTCAAGAGACGCACGTGCCCCCTTGCGGTCGAAGGCCCAGGTGGCGGTGTTCGACGACCCCATCACGCCGCCGCCCTTCTCGAAGATCTTGCGAACCTCGGCGACGGTGCGGTTCCGGTTGTCGGTGAGCACCTCCACGATGAAGAGCGTCCCGCCCGGGCCCGTGCCTTCGTAGGTGATGTCCTCGTAGTTGACGCCCTCGAGCTCACCCGTGCCACGCTTGATGGCCTTGGTGATGTTGTCGCTCGGCATGTTCTCGCTGCGCGCGTCCGCGACGGCCTTACGGAGCCGGGCGTTGCCGTTCATATCCCCGCCGCCCATGCGCGCGGCGACGGTGATCTCCTTGATGAGTTTCGTCCAGATCTTGCCCCGCTTGGCGTCGGCCGCGCCCTTCGTTCGCTTGATCGTCGACCAGCGTGAGTGCCCGCTCATTGCGTCTTCGTCTCCGGGTGATGCATTCGAGAGGTGTTGAGCGCCGACGCGCCCGCCTCGAAAGGGGGGCGGAATCTACCAAACTCCCTCGCACGAAGGGTTCAACAACGATTCGTAAAGAAAATCAAAGCAGCCTTACGAATTCGTTGACACAGCGAAGAGATTCAGTCAGATTCCCCACCCCGTCGCGAGGATGGCGGAATTGGCAGACGCACTAGCTTGAGGTGCTAGCGAGTAACATCGTGGGGGTTCAAGTCCCCCTCCTCGCACTCGAGAGAGCCCTCGGAATCCACGGGATTCCGGGGGTTTTCGCTTTCTGGGGACCATAGCTCCGGGGCGCGTATCGGAAACCGTAGTGTTTGGCTCGACGACCCCTGTCGGAGCGTCCCCTGGCGGCGGTACGCCGAGCTGGCGCAGCGGCAGCGCGGGGAACACCTCGCCAAAGCCCGTGCGCACGTTCTCGGCCTCGCGGATGTACTCGCCGGTCGCGCTGAAGGTCGTG
>CAISKJ010000466.1 GCA_903885885.1 uncultured delta proteobacterium | reverse complement strand
TTCATGGCACGGACGTTACCAGCAGCGCCGCGCGCGCGACGACCCGGAATGAGACACGCCTCGAACACCGGCGATACACTCCGCGCGATGAGCGACGCGGCGTTTCCGTTCTTGTATCATGGCCCCTCGCCCGACGACTGGTTCGACGAGCCCGTGCACGCGTGGATCGTGCGCTTCGCGAGCGAGCCGACGCCCGCCCAGCGCACATCGCTCGCGTCGGCGTGGGAGCGCGCGACGCGCGATTTCGCGCGCGGGCTCGGCGCAGATTTTCGCCTCCCGTGGTGGTGGAGCGGCGCCTGGGCGCTCGTGCCCGCGCGCGTCGGCGACCGCTCGCCCGCAACGATGCGCGCGCTCTTCGAAGCGGCGCAGTCGATGCTGCGCGCGGCCCACACCGCGGCCCCCATCGCCGAGGTGTCGTACGCCCAGGCCGCCGACGTGAGCTCGCGCAACGCGTGGGAGGCGTGGACGGTCGCGCGCGCGCCGCTCCCGACGGAGCCGCCCGTGTGGCCCGCGGAGGCCGTCACGCACGCGAAGAAGACGCGCAAGCGCACGAAGGCCGCCGTCGACGAGGCCTTCGAAGCGGCGCGCGCGCACGCGCGGGGCCCCGAGGTGGTGCCCTCGGTGCGCTCCGTCGTCGACGAAGAAGACGAGCCCGACGAGACGCCCGACGACGAGGGCGGTGACGACGAGGGAGGCGGTGACGAGGGCGGTGACGAGGAGAGCGGCGACGACGCCCCCGCGGAGGTCGAGCTGCCGACGCCCCGGGGTTGTGTGCTGCGGCTCGAGCCCTGCGACGCCGAAGCCCTCGATGCGCGCGCGCAGGCCGAGCGGCCGCAGACCGGCGCGGGCGAGCTCGCGATGCAGCTGCGCGACGGCACCTGGTGCATGCGCGCGAAGCCCTCGAAGCGCGACAAGGACCCGCGCCTCGCCGTGGTGATCGACGGCGCGCTCACCGCGACGGCGCACTCGGGGGGGTTGATCTACACGATGCGCGCGTGGTCGCCGGCGACGCGCGAGCTGCTCATCGACACGACGCACACGACGCACGGGCTCAGCGTAGCCTCGCTCGACGACGCGACCTCGCGGGTCGTGTGGACCGACCTCATGCTCGACGGTGTGAACGCGGCCTTCTGGCTCGCGGGCGGCGACCTCTTCGTGGGGAGCGCGCGCGGCGTGGGCGCGTGGCGCGCGACGCCCGCGGGCTACGTCGCGGGCTCCTTTCACGCATGGAGCCTCTACGACGGAGACCCGTGCGCGCGCGCGCCGGACGGCCGCGGCGTGGTGCTCGCCCTCCAGAACGCGGCGTGCGTGGTGAGCGTCGTGGTGCCCGTCGACGGAGCGCTGCGCATCGCGGGCGAGGCCGCCCTCGAGACCGAGGGCTACGCGACGCTGCGCATTCACTCCGACGGGGTGTACCTCGTCGAAGACGACCGCGCGTGGCGCGTCGAGGGCATCGCCGCGGCGATCGACGCCCTGCTCGCGGCGCCCGGCGACACCGAGCGCTTCCCCGCGCTGCCGACGGCGCCGTCGCCCGAGGAGCGCGCCGACCCCGCGCGCAACAGCGACGCCGACGAGTGCTTCAACGTCGGCGCCCGCGCGAAGGACGAGGGCGACGACGCGAAGGCCGAAACCTGGCTGCGGCGCGCGGTAGAGCTCATGGCCGACAACGCGATGGCGTGGCACGGGCTCGGGCACGTGCTCCAGCGCACCGGGCGCGACGCCGAGGGGCGCACCTGCCTCGAGCGCGCGCTCGCGGGCTACGACGCCAACCTCGTCGCGCAGGGCGACGAGCCCGACGACGAGGTGCGCTTCTGGCGGGCCGCCACCCTCAGCCGCCTGCGGCGCCGCGACGAGGCGCTCGCGGCGCTGCGCGCCATGATCGTCGCGGGACACTACGGCAACTGGACGCGCGACCGCGCGCGCGGCGAAGAAGACTTCGAGTGGCTGCGCGCCGACCCTGAATTCATGGCCCTCACCGAGCGCGTCGCGCGCGCCAAGAAGGCCGCCAAGAAGACGGCGAAGCGGGCCGCAGCGGAGCCCGACGACGACCCCGAGGATTGATCGCAGCGGCGCAACCGATGGTAGCCCTCACGCAACGACACGACGTCAATACGTTGCGTTTTCGCCACGAATGGGTAGCCGTCACGTCGGCCGCGAACGCGGTATGGATCGGCGCCTCGTCGAGGTTTCGACCTCCGCCACCCGGTGGCAGAAAGCGTGTGCTCTCGTGACCCTTCGTAACGTTCGCGTCCTCGTTCCCTCCCTCGCCGGTGCCCTCGTGCTCGCGGCTTCGCTCGGCCTCTCGCAGCCCCACGCGCCCGCGGCGCACCCGCCCGCTCGCCCCGCCGCCGCCGCCCCCGCCGCCGCC
>CAISKJ010000465.1 GCA_903885885.1 uncultured delta proteobacterium | reverse complement strand
GGCGGCGGCGGGGGCGGCGGGGGAGGCGGCGGGGGCGGCTCTTCGATTTCGACGAGGGCCGCGGGGTTGACCCGCGAAGGCACCGCGCGCTGTGCGGGAATGAGCGAGAGGGCGACGTACACGAGGCCGTGCGCGAGGAGCGACGCGGCCGCGAGGGGCGGCAGCGTGCGTGACTCGAGGCGGTCTTCGCGCGGGGTCGTGGTGCTCATGGGCGGCGGCTTCGGGGCGTTCATCGCGGGGGCTGGGCTTGCGATGCCTCGGGCACGGTCTCGATGGCGAATTTGCTCACGCCGCCCTGACGAACGAGGTCGATCACGCGAATGACGCGGCCGTGCGACACGCTCTGGTCGGCGGCGATGATCACGCGCACCTCGTGGTTTTCGTTGTAGCGCTGGCGCATCTGGCCGGGGAGGTCGGCCTCGGTGACGGGCCGCGCGTCGACGAAGATGGCGCCCGTGCGATCGACGGAGACGCGCACGGCGACCGTGACGCTGTTGCTCGTGGAGCCGTGCGGGAGATCCACGGGGATCGCCTGCGGCGTCACGATGTACTTGGCCGTCACCATGAAGATGATGAGCAGCACGAGCGCGATGTCGACGAAGGGGGTGACGTTGATCCCCGTGATCGCGCTCTCGTCGTCCTGTGAGGCTCCGCCTCCCATGGTCAGTGCTTCTCCTCGGAAGACTTCTCAGACTTGTCGGACTTCTCGTTCTTGGCGGGCTTCGCGTCTTTGGCCGTCGCGGCGGCGGGGCCGCGGTACGGCGACGAAGCGCCCTCGGCCGCGAGGCTCGCGGTGACCACGTGGGTGAGCGTGTCGGTCGACGACATGATCCCCTTCACGCGGCGCTGGAAGTAGTTGAACGCCGCCACGGCGGGGATGGCCACCATGAGGCCGATGGCCGTGGCCACGAGGGCCTCGGCGAGGGTGCCCATGACGGCGCCGGTGTCGAAGGTGGGGGCCGCCGCGCCGCCGCCGTTGGCCGCCGCGGCGCGCGCCGCCGCGCGCACGGCCTCTTCGCTCGCGCGGAGCTGATCGAACGCCTGAATGATGCCGATGACCGTGCCGAAGAGGCCGACGAAGGGCGCGTTGTTGCCCACCGTGCCGAGGAAGGCGAGGTAGCGCTCGAGGTTCATGCGAATGCGGGCCTGCGCGCCCGCCATCGACTCCTCGGCGCTGCGGAGCCCCGCGTCGAACTCGTCGAGGCCCGCGAGGGCCACCAGGGCCGCGGGCGAAGGCGACTTGCGCAAGCGGGCGCGCGCTCCGTCAAGGTCGGCGCCGCGCAGGAGCTCTCGCACCGCGTTCGAGAGGGCCTCGAGGTCGTCGTTGAGCGAGTTGTAGAAGCGCGCGCGCTCCAAGATCACCGCGACGGAGGCCACCGAGAGGGCCACGAGCACCCACATGACCCACTCGGCGCCCAACATCGCGAAGCGCGTGAAGAGCTGAATCAGCGAGAAACCACCGTGCATTCGTCACCTTGCCTTCGCAGACGCGCACCGCGAAGGTGCGTCATAAGAACCGCCGCCGCGCCGCGCACTCGCGGCGTCGGTTGGATGCCATCACTCAAGCGCCGTTTCAACGGTCTCGGCGCCCTTCATAAACTCGCGTGCGAGCGCCGTGGCGTAGCCGCCCGGCGGGAGCGTGAACGTGAGGCGCACGGCGTCGCCGTCGCGCTCGACCGCGAGGTCGTCGAGGAGGACGCGCACCGGGCGCCGCGTGCCCTCGCCCAGGTCGCGCGCCTTCGCGAAGGACTCGATCGTGAGCCCCGCCTCGGCGAGCACGGCCTCTTCGCGCGCCTGCGCCGCGCCCGACGCGCGCACCATGCGCGTGCCGAACATGGGCCCCGCGGCGGACGCGCCGCGCGCGTCGTAGAGCGCCTGCGCCTCGGCGGGCTCGACGCGCCACGCGCCGCCCGTGGCGAAGCGCATCGCGAGCTCGCCCTCGATGTACGTGCCGAGCTCGCCGGCCGCCACGCGCCGCGCGAGGTAACGGTTGAAGAGCTCGGACTGCGCCGCCGACACGAAGAGCTTGCGCTCGAAGTGCTGCCGCGGCGCGGGGCCGTCGCCGCGCAGCCACGCGAAGCCGCGCTCGGCGTTGTCGCCCTCGCGGCCGAAGCGCTGCGCGCCGTAGTAGTTGGGGCACCCCTTGTTTCGCAACTCGGTTGCAATAACAGATGCGTTACCGATTGCAAGGGCGATGTCGGCGACGCCCGTGATGCGCAGGGTGAAGCGGTTGCCGTGGAGGTGGCCCGTGCGGATCTTGTTGCGGTGGCGCGAGACGGCGAGCACGCGGAGGCCGTCGATGGCGGGCGCCTCGACGGCGGCGGGGTCGACGCGGGGGAGGCTCACCCACTGGGTGGTGACCGCGTGGCGGTCTTTGAGGCCCGCGTAGCCGATGTCGCGCGCGTCGACGTGGAGGGCGCGCGCGAGCCGATCGACGGCGTAGGGGGTGGTCATGTCGCGCTTCTCGATGCGCGCGTACACGTGCTCGCCCTCGCCCGTGGGCTCGTAGGCGGGCACCTCGTCGACGCGAAAGTCTTCGGGGCTCGCGCGCAGCACGCCTCCGGTGCCGGGGGTCTGCGCGGTGAGGTAGGGGAGCGCGGCGGTGGGTTCCATGCGAAGGGGCGGGGACCATACTTCGCGCGCGCCGCGTTGCGAAGCGCGGTAAGGTCGCGCCGTGCGTTCCTCTCCCTCGGTGTGTGTATTCTGCGGCGCCTCGCCGAAGGTGGGCGCGCGCTACCTCGAGCTCGCGCGCGACGTGGGCTCGCTCTTCGGCGCGCGGGGCGTCGAGGTGGTGTACGGCGGCGCGAGCGTCGGGCTCATGGGCGCCCTCGCCGACGCGGCCCTCGCCGCGGGCGGGCGCGTCACGGGGGTGATCCCCGCGTCGCTGCGCAACCGCGAACTCGCGCACGGTGGCCTCAGCGAGCTCCACGTGGTCGACACGATGGCCGCCCGCAAGGAGCTCATGTTCGCGCGCTCCACAGCCTTTCTCGCCCTCCCCGGCGGCTTCGGCACGCTCGACGAGCTCTTCGAAGCCGTCACGTTGCGCCAGATCGGCGAGCACGAGAAGCGCATCGCCCTCCTCGACGCCGACGGCTTCTGGCAGCCCCTCTTGGCCTGGGTCGACCGCGCCGTGCGCGAGGCCTTCGTGCCCGACAACGTGCGCGACGCGCTCGAGGTGCTCCCCGACCGCGACGCCCTCTCGCGCTGGCTCGCGTCGCTCTGATGGCCCGCCTCGACGCCGCGCGCGCGCTCCTCGAGCGCGCCGTCGCCGACCGCGTGACGCCCGGCGCGCAGCTCTCGGCGCGCTTCGCCGACGGCGCGCGCGAGTCTATTTCCGTGGGCGCGCGCGACTACGGCCCCGACGCGCCCGCCGTCACCGCGCGCACCGTGTACGACCTCGCGTCGATCACCAAGGTGTTCACCGCGCTCGCCCTCGTGCGCGTCGCCCACCGCGAGGGCGTCGACCTCGCGCGCCCCATCGCCTCCGTGCTCCCCTACGCGGCGAACACGCCCGCAGCCAACGCGACGCTGCTCGAGCTGCTCTCGCACCGCGCGGGCCTCGTGCACTGGGCGCCCTTCTACCGCGCCGTGCAGGCCGAGCGCGCGGGCTCGGCCGAGGCCCGTCGCGCGGTGCTCGACGCGGTGCTCGCCACGCCCCGCGGCCCCGTCGGAGCGGTGCGCTACAGCGACCTCGGGTACATGCTCGTGGGCGAGGCGCTCGCGGCCCTCGCCGGCGACGACCTCGACGCCGTGGTGCGCCGCGAGGTGATCGCCCCGCTGGGGTTGAACGTCGCGTGGCGCGGCGTCGACGACCGCTGGCACGACGAGGCCGTCGCGCCCACGGAGCTGTGCGCGTGGCGCAACGGCGTGGTGCGCGGGCGCGTGCACGACGAGAACGCCTACGCCCTCGGCGGCGTGTGCGGGCACGCGGGCCTCTTCGGTACCGCCGACGCGCTGCGCGACCTCGGCGAGCGCGCCCTCGCGTGCCTCGCGGGCGATGCGCGATGGTTCGACCCCGCGCGCATGGCGTGGATGATCGAGCGGCGCACGGGCGGAGCCCACCGCGTGGGATGGGACGCGCGCAGCGAGGGTTCGCCCTCGTCGGGCGGGCGCATGGGGCCGCGCACCTTCGGGCACCTGGGCTTCACCGGAACCTCCCTCTGGTGCGACCCCGACGCGGGGGTGGTCGTCGCCCTGGTCACCAACCGCGTGCACCCCACGCGAGAGAATCAGGGCGTGCGGGCGCTGCGTCCGGCCGTGCACGACGCGGTGATCGACGCCGCGCGGTGATGGTAAGGTCGCGGCCCGTGAAGCCCGCCCTCCGACTCGCTCCGATGGTGCTCGCCCTCTGCAGCGGCTGCGATCTCGTCGACCGCATTCGCGACCGCGTCGACGAGCTGCAGGGCGCGCAGCCCGCGCAGCGGCAGACGCTCCCCACGACGCTGCCCGCGCAGCCTCCCCTCGGGCAGCCCGGTGTGCCCGCGCAGCCGGGGGCCAACGAGGCGCTCGCGCCCGCGCCGCCGGGCTCCTACGACGCCTCGGGGGCGTTCACCCTGCCCTTCTTGCAGACCGAGGCGCGCGTGGTGCTCTCCGAGCTCGTGGGCGCGCTCACGCCCGAACACCGCGTGCGCGTCGAGAACATCCCGCTGCAGTACACCACCAACCTCGCCGAGGTGAACGCCGCCGCGGGATGCCCGCGCAGCGGCGGCGCCATCATGGCGGTGACGGGCGGCATGCTCGCGCTCGTGTCGGCTACGTCGGAGGCCAAGGCCGTCGACGAGCTCGCGGGCACGCAGCTCCTCAACGCGTACTACAACCTCACGGTGCAGGCGGTGCGACGCGAGCAGCCCGTGCAGCCCCTCGCGCCGGGCTCGGTGCCGCCGCAGTTCGCGCTCGACCCGCGCAAGCTCGCGCGGCAGCGGTTTCTGTTCGACGAGCAGATCGGGTTCATTCTGGGCCACGAGCTCGGGCACCACTACCGCGGGCACACGGGCTGCGCGCAGGGCGGCAACGCGACGGGGCAAGAGGCGCAGGCCGAAGAGGTGGTGCGCATCGTCTCGAACACCGCGCCGATTCTCAATCAGCCCGTCGAGATGGAGGCCGACGCGTGGGGCGTCATCGACGTGCTCGACGCGGGCGCGCGCCGCGTCGGCGGCCGATGGACCGAAGAGGGCGGCACCCTCTCGATGGACTTCTTTCAGCGCCTCGAGGGCGAGCGCGGCACGTCGCCGATTCTCATCTTCGTGCGCTCGCACCCGCCGGCCATTCTGCGACGCCCGGTGATCCAGATGTGGGCCGACAACTGGCGCCGCGGCATGCGGCCCACCACGGCGGGCGCCGGGGGCCTGCCCATCCCGCTGCCCTTCCCCATCCCCGGGCTCAACGCCAACGGCCCGAACAACGGCCCGAACAACGGCCAGAACAACGGCCAGCAGGCGCCCGCGCTGCCCTTCCCCTTCCCCATTCCGCTGCCCACCACGCGCTAGTGCTGGTGTCGCGCGTCGCTCGAGCACTGCCCGCGCTCGCGCTCGTCGGGGCGTGCCTCACCGCGGGCATTGCGCGCGCGCAGACCCTCGGCGACGACCACGTGCTCGCCCCCGACGCCGCCGAGCTCGAGGCCATCGAGCGCGCCTGGCGCGACCGCGAGCGCGAGCGCCTCTTCGCGCTGCGACACCGCGTGCGGCTCACCGTCGAGGCGGGCGGCGCCGTCGCGCTCTACCGCGAGCACATCACCGACGCGCTCACCCTGCGCCGCGAGGCCGCGCTCGCCCCGATGCTCGCGGTGGGCGCGCGCTACGGCGTGATTCCTTCGTTCGAAGTGCAGGCGCGCGTCGAGCTCGTGGCGCCGCTCCCGCTCGGCGTCATCGACAACGGCGCCTTCACGCGCGCCGCGATGACCTCCTGCGACGGCGCGCGCGCCTTCGACCTCGCGCAGACCATGGCCGCCGTGCTCACCCTCGACGCGGGCTTTCGCGTGCGGGTGTTCTCGTCGCTGTCACCCTTCTACGTGGGCGCTTCGATGCGCGTCTCGGGGCAGTTCTCGGGCGGCGGCGACGGGGCGTGGGCCGTGCGCTGCGTCGACGAGCGCGGCGCCACCACCGCCCAGCTCCGCGGCGCCGTCGACCGCTCGACCGCGTCGCTCGACGTGGGAGCCGCGCTCGAAACCGGCTACCGCTTCGGCGCGCGCGAGTCGTGGGACGTAGGTCTGCGCCTCACCGTGCAGGCCCTCGGCACCAACGAGGCGGGCGTGGCCGGGGCGCAGTTCTACGTGGGGTGGTCGCTGTGAGGTCGAAGCGCGCGCTGCTCGTGGCCGTGTCGCTCGCGGGGTGCCTGCGCTGGCAGCGCGTCCCCTTCGAAGCGGTGCGCGACAACCAGGTCGATCTGCGCACCCGCACGGTGCGCATCGTCGCGGCCCGCGAGCAGGCCGACCTCGTGGTGCACCGCGTGAACGGCACCACCGTCGAGGGCTGGGACGCCGCCCGTCAGTTCGAACGCCGCATCGACCTCACCCGCGCGCGCGAGCTGCGCATGCGCGTGGCCGACCCGCTCGGCAACGGGCTCCTCATCGGCGTGGTGTACCTCGGCCTCGCGGCCGTGAGCTGGCTCGCGATCGTGGTCGACGCGTTCTGATCGCCGCCCCACATCAGTGCTGATGTGGCGCTACATCAGTACCGATGTGGCCCGTCGAGGGTCAGCAGCTCGAGCCGTTGTTGCTGCGCGCCTCGAGCGTGAGCCGCCACGGCGTGCACGACGCGCCCGACGCGTGGCGCACCTCGATGTAGTAGTCGAAGGTGTCGCTCGAGGCGGCGCTGTCGCTCTCGCGCACCTCGACGCGGTCTTGCGCGCCCGCGCCCGCCATCGAGGTGCCCACCGGCGTGCCACACGCGCGGTACACGAAGAGGTTGTAGTCGGCGCCCGGCGGCGACACGAGCGTGACGCGCGCGAGAATGGTGGCGCCCGGGCACAGCGAACACTCGACGGCGCGCGCGCGAAACCACGTCGAGGTGAGGCCCGTGCGCGCCGTACCTACGGTGCGGTAACTTGTGGAGGAGCAGAGGAAGTCGCACGCGTTGTCGCCGCAGTAGGAGCCGAGGCTCTCGGCCGAGACGCCGCACGTGGCGTTGTTGGCGCTGTGCACGACGCACGCGCCCGCGCAGGTGGAGGCGCCCGCGGGGCAGCCGCCGTCGGTGGCCACTGGCACGTCGGTGCCCACCGGAACGTCGGTGACCACGGGCACATCGCGCGCGACGGGCACGTCGAGCGGGAGAGGCGCATCGAGGCCCGGACCGTCGACGGTGATCACGTCGGGCGGAATGAACGTGCGATCGGGCGACACGGGCGCGTCGAGCGAGGTCGAGGCGTCGAGCTCAGTCTGCGCGTCGGGCGTGGGCGGCACATCGACGGGGTCGAGGCCGCTGTCGACCTCGGCGTCGTCGACGGCCGCGT
>CAISKJ010000464.1 GCA_903885885.1 uncultured delta proteobacterium | reverse complement strand
GCCGCACGCGCCGCAGTGGGAGCGGTCGGTCATGAGGTCGACGCAGCGGCCACCGCACGCGGCCTGCCCCGCGGGGCACTGAAGCTGGCAGCGACCGGCGACGCAGGCCTCGATGCGCTGACAGCGCGTGTCGCACCCGCCGCAGTGGTCGGGATCGCTCTGGTCGTCGACGCACGCGCCGCCGCACACGCGCTGCCCCGCGGGGCACGAGACATCGACGGGCGCGTCAAGGCCGCCGTCGGACGCGCTGCCCACGACCGGGAGCCCGCTCGTGCACCCGGCGAACACGAGAGCGAGCGCGACCACCGAAATGCGAAACCACGCGGGGAGAAGACGCACGAGACCCTCCAGGTGCAAGGCGAGCGCGCTGCACGCGAAAAATTCCGCCGTCGCTCGCATGGCGATTGGATCGTGAGCGGGGTCCGAGCGTCAAGCGCGTTGGAGGCCGTGGGACGCGCGCGTTCGTGTCGATGGCCGCGTGCGGTCAGCCCTGGTCGACCTCGGCGAGCGCGGCGCGCATCGCCTCGACGACGTGCACCACCTCGCTGTCGCCGAGCTCGCTGTGCACGGGGATCGACAGCACCTCGGCGCAGGCGCGCTCGGTGTTGGCAAACTCTCCGGGCGCGTGGCCCAGGTGGGCGAGCACCTTCTGCGAGGGCATGGGCACGGGGTAGTACACCTCGCTGCCGACGCCGTGCTTCTTGAGCGCCGCCGAGAGGGCGTCGCGCTGCGGGTGGCGCACGGTAAACTGCGCGTACACGTGGCGTCCGTCGGCGTCGTCGGCGGGGAGCACGAGGCGCTCGGACACGCCGCGCAGGCCCTGCCGCAGGGCCTCGGCGTTGGCCCGGCGCTTCGCGATGCGGCCCTCGTAGTGCGGGAGCTTGGCGCGCAGAATGGCCGCCTGCAGCGGCGCGAGGCGATAGTTGCCGCCCGGGAGGTCGTGAACGTTCTTGGCCGTCGCGCCGGTGACGCGCACCTTCGCCATGAGGTCGGCGAGAACGGGGTCGTGGGTGACGCACGCGCCGCCGTCGCCGTCGCAGCCGAGGGGCTTCGCGGGAAAGAACGAGAAGGTCGCCACGGTGCCCAGCGTGCCCGTGCGTCGGCCGTGGCGCTCGGCGCCCGCGGCCTGCGCGACGTCTTCGACGAGGGCGAGGTTGTGCTTCGCCGCGAGGGCGCCGAGGCGGTCGGTGTCGGCCGCGCGGCCGAAGAGGTGGACCGCGAGAATGGCCTTCGTGCGCGGGGTGACGCGGTGCTCGACGTCGGCCGGGTCGAGGTTGAACGTGGCGAGGTCGATGTCGGCGAAGACGGGCGTCGCACCCGCGCGCACCACGGCGCTCGCGGTGGCGAAGTAGCTGAACGCGGTGGTGATCACCTCGTCGCCGGGGCCCACGCCGAGCGCCTGGAGCGCCACCACGATGGCGTCGCTGCCGTTGGAGACGCCCACCGCCGCGCGCGCGCCGCAGTAGTCGGCGAACTCGCGCTGAAAGGCCTCGACCTCGGGGCCGAGGATGTACGTGCCCGAGCGGAGCACGCGGAGCGCCGCGGCCTCGATCTCGTCGTGGTGCAGCGCGTGCTCGCGCGCGAGGTTGGCAAGGTTGATCATGGCGTCGCGCTCCCGGTGGAGAGTGCCTCCTCTGCGAGCGGTCTAACACGGCTCCGCCCCCCGGTGCGCGCGCCTTGACAGGCCGTAGGCGGGGCTCGTACGGTCCGCGCCCTCAACGCATCCGCCAGCCTGAGCCGCGCTCGTCGTGGCAGCAGGTAGCGTCGACGACGCGCTCGACGTGCATCGGGTCCGTCGACGCCACAACCGACCACCCTATCCCCGCGCGCGACCGGTGTCGCCCGCGACGGAGGGTGGCGCATCGCCCGCGCGCCGTGTGTGCTGCGCGCAGGGCCCTCGCAGGAGCTTCAAGCAATGGACCGTAGGGATCGTGACAACAGGGGCGCCCCCGCTGGCGCGCGCAGAAACGACTCGTCGCCTCGCGGCGGGCGCAACCCCAACGCAGCGGCCCCGCAGGCGCCCCGCCGCGGCCCCGCGCCGCAGGCCGCCGCGCCCCGCATGCCCTCGTACGAAGACCCGAACGCGTACCGCAGCCCCGGCTTTCAAGACTTCTCGCACAACCCCTACCGCATCGACTACGCCGGCCTCCCCAAGGACGAAGAAGACCCCGAGGGCAAGCTCCTGCAGCCGGGCCCCGGCAACGCGCGCTTCGGCAACGGCAACGGCGCCCCGCGCGGCATGGCCGGCCGCCGCCCCGACCGCACGGGCACCGACCCCAACGCGTATCGTAGCCCCGGGTTTCGCCCCGAAGACAACAAGGGCCGCCGCCCGTCGCCCGCCAACGCCGCGCAGGCTCCCCGCGTCGACGACGCGACCGCCGACGCCGCCGACGCCGCTGACGACTCGCAGTCGGCCCTTACGGGCCCGCGCGCGCCCTCCGCGGCCGCGCCCGGGGCCTCGCGCCGCGAGCGCCGCTCGCAGCGACCGCGCTTCGAAACCACGTGCAACAGCTGCGGCGCCGCGGCGGTCGTGCCCTTCGAGCCCGGCCCCGAGCGCCCTGCGTTCTGCAAGCCCTGCTACGAAGTGAAGCGCGACGAACTGGGCCTCGGCCCGGGCAAGCGCCCGCCCGTGGCCCCCACGGTCTGACCGCACCCGCGACCCGATCGCACGCCTCGCAGAGGGCCCTCGACGAGCGCTCGCTGCGAGGCGTTTCGCGATCTACTAGGGCTCGCGCAGGAAGCGCTCGGCGGTGGCGATGTCTTCGCGGCTGCCGATGTAGAGCGGCGTGCGCTGGTGCAGGCGCGAGGGCTCGATCTCGAGGATGCGCTTCGAACCGTTGCTGGCCGCGCCGCCCGCGGCCTCGCAGATGAACGCCATGGGCGCGGCCTCGTAGAGGAGCCGCAGCTTGCCGTCGGGGCTCTTCTTGTCGGCCGGATACGCGAACACGCCGCCCTTGAGCAGCGTGCGGTGAAAGTCGGCCACGAGCGAGCCCACATAGCGCGCGGAGTACGTCTCGGCCTTGGCGCCCTCGACGGCGGCGCGGGGCATCTTCACGTGCTCGATCCACCGGCGGAGCTGCGGGCTCCACAGGTGCGTGTTGCCCTCGTTGATCGAGTAGCTCTTGCCGCGCGCGGGGATGCGAATGTTCTCATGCGAGAGAAAGAACTCGCCCACCGCCGGGTCGAGCGTGAAGCCGTGCACGCCGTCGCCCGTGGAGTACACGAGCACCGTGCTCGAGCCGTAGATCACGTAGCCCGCGGCCACCTGCGACGAGCCGCGCTGCAGGCAGTCGGCGAGCGTGCCGTGGCGCCCGAGCGTCTGCCGACGGTGAATCGAGAAGATGGTGCCGATCGAGATGTCGACGTCGATGTTCGAGCTGCCGTCGAGCGGGTCGAAGAGCAGCACGTACTTGCCCGTCGGGTAGTGGTCGGGGATGCGAATGGGCTCCTCTTCCTCTTCGCTGGCCATCACGCAGAGGTGGCCGCCGGCCTCGACGGAGCGCACGAGCACGTTGTTGGCGAACTCGTCGAGCTTCTGCACCTCCTCGCCTTGCACGTTGCGCGCGCCGGTGAGCCCCAGAATGCCCGCGAGGCCCGCCTGACGGACGCGCGAGTTGATGATCTTCGCCGCGAGGGCAATCTGCTGAAAGAGCCCCGTAAAGTCGCCCGTCGCGCCCGGAATCTGCCGCTGGCGCTCGAGGATGTGGCGCTCCAGCGTGGTGCCTGCCGAGAGCGTGGTCGCGGGTCCCCACGAGTGGGTGATCATCGATTTCCTCCGTGTCGGTTGTAGTGCGGTGACGGTTCATCGCACAGCCCCGGCGCCCGCGTCCACGGTCGCCGCGCCTCGGCCGCGCGCCTTTCAGCGCGCCGCGCCGGTGGGAGGCGCCACGCGGCGCACCCAGCGTGCCCCGACGAGTTCGAACACGCCGCCCTCGCGATCGACCATCACGCACAGCCCCTCGGCGAGCGAGCGGCCGCCGTAGAGGCCCACCACCTCGGCGGGCGCCTCGGGCACCTCGACCTCGCTCCATCGCCCCTCTTGCAACATGCGGGAGCGCGCGTGCGCGTCGATCTCGACCACGCGCTGGTCGCGCAGCGTGGCCGCCGCCACGGGGGTGATGCCCGACGCCGACGAGAGGCGGTCGGTCTCGACGGGGGCCTCCCACACGCGGCCGCGCCACACGGCGCCGTCGCGGCGCATGATGAGCGAGTCGCGCATGCCCGTGAACGAGAAGAGATAGTTGCTCTGCTCGACGGCGTTGGTCTCGCCCCAGCGAAACATGCCCACGGTGCCGTCGACGTACGTCACGGCCATCATCTGGTCGGGCATGTAGAGCAGCTTGTCGACGGTGGCGGGGAGCGTGTGCACGTTGGTCTGCAGCGCGCCCACGAAGCGCCCGCGGAGCAGCGTGGGGCGCGCGCCGCCGACGAAGAACTCGCGCTCCGACGTGACCGCGAGGGCGCGCGGCTCGTGCTCGGCGGGCGTCACGAAATCGTGCGCGACGGCGAGGTCGTCGTAGCCCGACGAGCGCAACACCGTGACGTGCCCCGCGTTGGCCCCGACGCCGCGGGTGAGCACCCAGATCACGCCGTTGAGGGCCGTGACGTCGCGCACCGACGCGCCCTCGATGGGCAGCTCGGCCCAGCGGTCGCCCGCGGTGCGCCACAGGCGCTGCGCGGCCACGGCGAACACGCGCGCGGGTCCCGCCGCGGCGGCGCGCTCGACGCGAAACGGCGCCACGGGCGGAGCGGCCGGAACGCCGGCATCAACCGGCGGGGCGGCTGGAGCGACTGCCCCGGGCGGGACGGGCGGAAGCACGACCGCGGGTGGAGCAACGACCGCCACCGGCGGGAGGGGCGGACGCACAAGCGCGGGTGGAG
>CAISKJ010000463.1 GCA_903885885.1 uncultured delta proteobacterium | reverse complement strand
CGTCAGGCGAGCACGTGCTCGCGCTCGTGCGGGGTGTGCGCACGGCGACGGGATGGTCGTGGACGCGCCTCGACGCCCCGTCGGGAACGCGCCGCGGGGTGATCGCGCCGGGCGGTCGCGCGATCGTCGCGGGGGCCACGGCGGGGCTGCTCTCGGTGAGCGTGCGTGGCGCTCCCTTCGCGCCGTTGCCGTCGCCCGTGGAGGGGGCGGGGGGGGCCCTCGCGCTGGGCATGACGGGGCCGTGGTTCTGCGCCGGTCCGTGGTGCCGCTTGGGGAGCAACCTGCTGCTCTCGACGGCCTCGCGCGACGAGGTGCGCACGGTGGCAAGGGCCGACGAAGTGCCGCCCGAAGAGGCTCCGCGCGCGCCGCAGAAGGTCTACGAGTGTCACCCCGACGGCGCTCCCAGTGCGAGCCCCGACGAGGGTGCCAGCGAGCGCGCGTTCGCCTCGCCCGCGGGCCTCGCGCTGCCGCCCGCGATGCAGGGCGCGGCGACCTTTCACGCCGCGGCCGACGGGTGGATCGCGCGCACCGACGCGCTGCGCGACGGCGTAGCGGTGGTGACCTTGGCCTCCCTCGATGCGGCGGGTGCGGTGCGTGGGCAACGTGCGTATGCGCTCGCGACGCCGAACGCGCGGGCCGACGCGGGCACGCTCCATGGAGCGGTAGGGTTGTGGGTGCGCGAGGGCGCGTCGCGGCTGCGGTTTCATCCCCTCGAAGGCGCGTCGAGCGAGACGGTGGAGGAGAGCACCGCGGGCTGCGCGGACGCGCAAACGCCGGAGGGCGAGGTGTTTCGCGTGGGCGAGATCACCGCGGTGCGCGGCGAAGACTGGCTCGTCGACCCCGGCGTGTGGATCGTCGAGGAGCGCCTCGCGGTGGCGGGCGGGAGCGCGTGCGTCGCGTCGATCGCGGGCCGCGTGGCGCGCGAGGGCTACGACGGGCAGCGGCGTCCGGTGGGCGCGCCGGTGCGCCGCTTCGCGCTGCAGGCGATCGCGCGCGACGTGGCGACGGTGCGCGCGTGGGCGGCGGGCCAGATGCTGCCGCAGCGGTGCGCGCTGCGCTCGCTGCGGTAGGCGGAGCTCAGGGGCCGACGTCGGTGACGTCGCCCTCGCCCGTGGCGATGGCGCTCACCCAGCGGTCGAGCGGCACGCCGCCGACGCGCGTGCTCGTCCACTCGGGGAAGAGCAGCCAGGTGTGCGCGTCGGAGGCGGGGTAGTAGGTGTGAAAGCGCGTGCCCGCGGCGCGCCGCCGAACGTCGAGGAGGCCCGCGAAGAAGTCCTCGGAGCGATAGTTCGTGCGGCGCGTGCAGTCGCCGTCGCGGCCCCACGAGAAGAAGCCGCGAATGGTGTCGTCGCCCGCCGACGAGATGAGCCCCATGCGGCGCGTCGGGTACTTGCGCGCGAGGTACTCGAGGAGGTTGGTGGTGCCGCCGCCGTCGGCCTGGCTGCGGCACGCGGCGCAGTCGGGGGGGAGGGTGGCGTCGAGGTTCCAGAGGGTGCGCCACGTTCGCTGGAGGCAGGGCGCGATGTACGCGTCGCCGAGGGGCGGGCCCGAGTCGTCGACGAGCGACACGTCGACCGAGGGGCCGAAGGCGGTGGCGATCTGGTCGTAGTTCCACGAGGCGCCGAAGCCGCCGGCGCTGACGCCCGTGACGAGCACGCGGCGCACGTCGCGGAGCGCGGGCACGACGCGCGAGAGTGCGAGGCGCACGTTGCGATACCCGGTGAACACGTAGCTCCGATCGCCGAGGGTGACGGGGCGGTCGTTGTCGCCGGCGTGCACGTCGCCGGTGCAGTAGCCGATGAACACCTGGTTCCAGTCGCGCATGGGGTTGGCGGGCTGGCGCGCGAGGGGCCCGATGGAGCCTACGAGCGCGGCCTCGACGCGAAAGAGGCTCTGGTCGAAGCCGTCGCGGTGAAACGCATCGCGGCACGTCTCGGCGTTGAAGCACGCGCCGCCGCCCATGAAGAAGATCACCAGCCCGTCGGAGCCCGGCGACAGGTTGACGCCGATGCCCGTGGGCGAGCCGTTGAGGCAGCGCGCGCCCTCGATGGGCACCCACGTCCACTCGCGCGGTTTGGCGGTGGCGAGCGGATCGGCGGGGGCGCCGCTGTCTTCGGGCGCATCGACCACGGCGGCGTCGACGGCGGCGTCGGCGACCGTGGAGGCGTCGGCGCGGGGCGCAACCTCAGCGCTGCCGCAGCCGACCATGGAGAGCAGCGCGAGCGACGAGCACAGAAGCGAGATGCGCATGGAGGTGCGCATCGTAGTCGCATCGCGAAGAGGGCGTCGAGGGCGCCCTCACCCCGCCCCTCTCCCGCGAGGATCGCGGGAGAGGGTGCCTCAGCGTACTGCATGCCCTCACCCCGACCCTCTCCCGCGAGGG
>CAISKJ010000462.1 GCA_903885885.1 uncultured delta proteobacterium | reverse complement strand
GCTCGAGCTCGGCGAGGGCGCGCTGCGCGAGGTCTCTTCGCAGGGCGGGGTGCGCCGCCACGAGCACCACACAGTCGGCGAAGAGCTCGACGTGCGACGCCTGCCACGCGAGGGCCGCGAGCGCGCGGCGCTGCGTGTCGGGGAGCGCGTTGGCCGCGGCGCAGTAGTCGCCGAGGCGCGGGTTCGCAGTGCGCACGCCGTCGGCGAGGAGCTCGGCCGCGAGCACCGGCCGCGTGAGCGCGACCTCTTGCGCGATGGCGAGGCGCGCGGAGGGATCGCCCGGCGCGACCGACGCGAGCAGGGCCGGGTCGTCGTGGTCGCGCAGCCACGCGCCGAGGAGCGGCTCCGCCGTGGCGGCGTGCTGGGCGATCCACGGGCCGAGGGGCGCGCCCGCGGCGTCGCGCACGAGCGTCGAGACGTCAGCGTAGAGGCCTGGCGCCACGTCGAGGAGCGCGAGCGCCTCGCCCGTGACCTCGTCGGCGACGGCGCGCACCGCCGGGTCGTCGCGGCGCCACGCGGCCGCGGCGAGGGCCTCCGGGTAGCGCGCGCGGTGGCGCTCGAGGGCGACGCGGGCCTCGGCGGGGGTCATCGGGTCGGCGAGCGCGGGCGCCGCGCAGAGCAGCGCCGCCGCGACGAGCCTCACCACGCTACGGAGCGCACGCACGCCGGGAAGTTTACGCCCGAGTTACGCGCGGCTAAAGGATTCGAGCCATGAACGTCGTGGTGCAGAAGTACGGGGGCTCGTCGGTCGCAGACCTCGCGCGCATCGGGCTCGTGGCCGACCGCGTGGTGGCCGCCAAGCGCGCGGGCTTCAACGTGTGCGTCGTGGTGAGCGCGATGGGCAAGACCACCGATCAGCTCCTCGCGATGGCGCGCCAGGCCTCGGCCTCGCCGCCGCGGCGCGAGCTCGACATGCTGCTCTCGGTGGGCGAGCGCACCACCATGGCGCTCCTCGCGATCGCGCTGCACGCGCGCGGCGACGACGCCATCTCGTTCACGGGCTCGCAGAGCGGCATCATTACGAACGATCGGCACTTCGACGCGCGCATCATCGAGGTGCGACCGTTTCGCATCGAAGACGAGCTCTCGCGCGGCCGCACGGTGATCGTCGCGGGCTACCAGGGCATGAGCTACCGCCGCGAGATCACGACGCTCGGCCGCGGCGGCAGCGACACGACCGCGGTGGCCCTCGCGGCAGCACTCAACGCCGAGCGCTGCGAGATCTACAGCGACGTCGACGGGGTGTACTCGGCCGACCCGCGCGTGGTGCCCGAGGCGAAGCACATCGCCGCGATGGGCTACGACGAGCTGCAAGAGATGGCCGAGAGCGGCGCCAAGGTGCTCAACGCCGAGGCCGTGGCCTTCGCGAAGCGCGAGCGCATCGCCATCTACGCGCGGCGCACGACCGACGCCCCCGAGACCGCGAAGGAGACCGTGGTGCGCCACGACGCGCCCC
Organism: uncultured delta proteobacterium; assembly: GCA_903885885.1. GTDB lineage: Bacteria > Myxococcota_A > Polyangia > Polyangiales > CAISKJ01. The sequence goes on along the minus strand of CAISKJ010000462.1, from coordinate 393 downwards.
GCGACGCCCTCGGCGTGCGCGCCGTGGTGGGCGACCACCAGGTGGCGTGGATCGAAGGCCCCGCGATGGGCGAAGACGGCCTCGCGGCGCTCCTCGCGGCGGCCGACGCGGCGCAGGTTCCGCTGCGCGAGCTGCGCTGCGACCGCGGCGGCGTCGGGGCGCTCGTGTCGCTGCCCCGCGTGCCCGACTGGGGACGCGCGCGCGCCGCCCTCGAGGCCGCGGGCGTCACGGCGACGGAGCCCGGCGCCGAGGGTGCGGTCTCGGTGGTGACGCTCGTGGGCGACGGCCTCACGCAAGACGGCCGCGTGCTGCGCGGCGCGCTCGACGAGGCGCGGGCGCTCGGGGCGTCGGTGCGGGCCGTCACCACGACGCCGTTTCGGGTGTCGCTGGTGG
>CAISKJ010000461.1 GCA_903885885.1 uncultured delta proteobacterium | reverse complement strand
GCCGCACGCGCCGCAGTGGGCGCGGTCGCGGCCCGTGTCGGTGCAGCGCCCGGCGCAGAGCGTCTGCCCCGGCTGGCACACGGTGGTGCAGGCGCCGGCCTCGCAGAGCTCGCCGTAGGCGCACGCGCGGCCGCAGGCGCCGCAGTTGCGCGCGTCGCGGGCGAGGTCGGCGCAGCCCGACGGGCACTGCGTCTCGCCGGGCGCGCAGGCGAAGCGGCACTCGGCGCCGCTGCAGAGGTAGCCCGCGGGGCACTGCGCGAGGCACGCGCCGCAGTGGAAGCGGTCGCGCTGCAGGTCGACGCAGGCGCCGGCGCAGAGCACGGTGCCGGCGGAGCAGCCGCCGATCGCGCAGCGGCCGCGGACGCATTCGAAGCCCACGGCGCAGGTGGCGCCGCACGCGCCGCAGTGGACGCGGTCGGTCTGCGGGTCGACGCAGCGCCCGTTGCAGGTGAGCTGCCCCGCGGCGCAGTTGACCTCGCAGCGCCCGCCGCGGCACACGTTGCCCGGCGGGCACGCGGCGCCGCAGCTCCCGCAGTTGGTGCGGTCGAGGGCGAGGTTGGCGCAGTAGAGGGTTTTTGCGCCGCCGGGGGCGAGGTCGGCGCAGGTGGTGAGGGGGCCGCAATCGGTGTCGCAGAGGCCCGCGGCGCAGACCTCGCCTGCGGCGCAGGCGCCCCCGCAGCGGCCGCAGTGCGCGCGGTCTTGCGCGAGGTCGACGCAGGCCTCACCGCACCGGGTCTGACCGACGGGGCACGTCGGCACGCAGCGGGCGCCGAGGCACACCTCGGAGGCCCCGCACGCGTTGCCGCACGCCCCGCAGTGGGCGGCGCTCGACGCGAGGTCGACGCACGCCGCGCCGCACGGGGCCGTCCCCGCGGGGCATTGCGCGCCCTCGTCGGAGCACCCGCCCAGCATCATCGCGCTCAACCACGCCGCCAGCAGCCCTCGGGCTCGCATCACCATGCACCTCGCGGCGCGAGTCTCGTTTCGCCCCGGGGCCAAGGTCAACCGTTGAACGACGCCGGCCGACGACGCATCCGCTCGCGGCGGGGCGCCGCGGCGCGGTACGACACAGGAATCGTGGTCGCGTCGGCCGAGCTCCCGTTGATGCAGCGCGACCTTACGGCACGGCCGCGCGCGTGCGGCGCATCAAGTTCTTTATGCGGGTGGCGAAGGTCGCGTGGAGCGCCTTCGCCGTGTTCTACCTGGCGGCGGGGGCGCCGCGCATGGCCCTCTCGTCGTGCTTCGGCGCGGCGACGGGCTTCGTCATCGACGCCTGGCTGAGCCGCCGCCCCTCGCCGCAGCGGCTGCGCGTCGCGGTGCACGCGAACATCGCCATGCTGGCCGCGTGCCTCACGGTGAACATCAGCGTCAGCGGCGGGCTCACGTCGCCGCTGGACACGCCCCTCACCGACGCGCAGCGCGAGCTCGCGACGAACCTCCGGGGCTCCGGTGCGCTGCTCCTCACGATGCTCAACGACCTGCTCGACTTCTCGAAGATCGAGGCCGGTCGCCTCGAGCTCGAGGACGCGCCCTTCGAGCTCCGTCCGATGCTCGCGCGCTGCTGCGCCCTGTACGCGGCGCAGTCGCAGCGCAAGGGGCTGACGCTCATCGACGAGGTCGACGCCGCGCTGCCCGCGTGGGTGTCGGGCGACGCGGTGCGCCTCACGCAGGTGCTGCTCAACCTGGTGGGCAACGCGGTGAAGTTCACCAGCGCGGGCGACGGGCGGGTGCGCGCGCGCTTCGCCGTGAGCGACACGGGCATCGGCATGAACGACTCGGTGCGCGCGCGGCTGTTTCAGCCCTTTACCCAGGGCGACGGCTCGACCACGCGGCGCTACGGGGGGACGGGCCTGGGGCTCTTCATCTGCAAGCGCCTCGTGGCGCTCATGGGCGGCCACTTCGAGGTCGAGAGCGCGCCCGACCGCGGGAGCACCTTCGCCTTCTCCCTCGAGCTGGGCGTCGCGGCCCCGCCGGCGCCCTCGCCGCGCGCCACGCCGACGCCTCCGCCGGAGCGCGTGGGCCGCGTGCTCGTCGCCGAAGACAACGAGGTGAACCAGGTGCTCATCGAGCACCTGCTGGCCTCCATGGGCCTCACGGCGGTGCTCGTCGGAAACGGGCGCGACGCCGTCGAGGCCGTGCGCGAAGGCGGCTTCGACGCGGTGCTCATGGACTGCCACATGCCCGAGATGGACGGCTTCGACGCCACGCGCGCCATTCGCGCGCACGAGGCCGGGGCGCGGCGCATCCCCGTGGTGGCGTGCAGCGCGGGCGTCACCGCCGACGAGCAGGCGCGCTGCCTCGACGCGGGCGTGGACGGCTTCTTGAGCAAGCCCATCGACCGACCGCGCCTCGCGGCCGCGCTCGCGCGCTGGTTCTCGGGTTCGTAGGCGCGCGGGGCCCTTGCGAACGCGCGGGCGTGTGGGCACAGTCGCGTCCCTTTGGATGAAGCCCTCGAATCCGAGCGAGCGCTGACCGTGCGCGTGGTGGCCTTCACCTCGGGGCAGAGCGTGCCGTCGAGCCGCTTTCGCGTGCGGCAGTTTGTGCCCGCCCTCGCCGCGCTGGGGGTCCACGTCGACGAGCGGCCCTGCACGCCGGGCAAGTTCGACCCGGTGCCCTTCGGCGTGCCCAGGATGTACTGGGACCACCGCCGCCTCGGGTCGCGCAAGGCGGCCTTCGACGAGGCCGCGCGGGCCGACATCGTGTGGCTCGAGCGCGAGTTTCTCGCCGGCCGCGCGACGCTCGAGCACCGCGCGGGGAGCGCCCGCACGCGCGTCTTCGACGTCGACGACGCCATCTTTCTCAGCGGCGAGAAGGGCTTCTCCGAGGCCATCGCGGGCGAGTGCGCGGCCGTGATCGTGGGCAACGACTGGCTCGCGGCGCACTACCGCCCGCACGCGAAGAAGGTCTTCGTGGTGCCCACCGCGGTCGACCCCGCGCACTGGGCCGGCGGCGACCCGACGCCCGCCGATCCCCGCTGGATCATCGGGTGGACAGGCACCTCGGCGAACTTTCAGTACCTCTACGAGACCGAAGAGGCCCTCGACGATTTTCTCCGCGCGCACCGCGACGCGGTGGTGCGCGTCGTCGCCGACAAGGCCCCCGCGTGGCGCAAGCTGCCGCCCGCGCAGACCGAGTTCGTGCGATGGACCGTCGACGACGAGCGCCTCGCCGTACGCGGCATGGACGTGGGTCTCATGCCCCTCGCCGACGAGCCCTGGGCGCGCGGCAAGTGCGCCGCCAAGATGCTGGTGTACATGGCCGCGGGGCTCCCCGCGGTGGTGGCGCCGGTGGGGGTCAACGGCGACATCCTCGCGCGGGCCGCCGTGGGCATCGCCGCGCGGAGCACGGGTGAATGGCGCGCCGCGCTCGAGCGCCTCTACGACGACCGCGAGGGCGCGCGGGCGATGGGGCGCCGCGGGCTCGCGGAGGTCGAAGAGACATACTCTGTCACCGTCAACGCGGCGCGGCTCGCGTCGATTTTTCGCGAAGTGCGAGGCGACGCGCCGTGACGCTGCGAGCGGGACTGCGCGCCCTCACCCCGTCCCTCTCCCACGCAACGCGTGGGAGAGGGTGCCTCAGCGCGTTGCATG
>CAISKJ010000460.1 GCA_903885885.1 uncultured delta proteobacterium | reverse complement strand
GCGTGGCTCAACCCCAACGCCGCGGCGCGCGGCTACTACTGGTATCGCCTCACGCCCGAGGGCACGCGCGCCCTCGTCGCGTCGCCGACGACGCTCTCCGCGGTAGAGAAGCTCGACCTCCTCGCCAACCTCGACGCGCTCGTGCGCGCGGGATCGGTCGATGCGACGGCCTACCTCGACGTGCTCGCGCGCCTCGTCGTCGACGCCGACCCCTACGTGGCCGAGCGCGCGCGGGGGCGGCTCACCGACGTGGAGCGCACCATGGTGACCGACGCGTCGCGGGCGAGCTTTCGCGCGTGGGTGCTGCGCCTCCTCGGTGCCCCGACGCGCGCGCTGGGCTTCTCCGCCGCGCCCAACGACGACGAGGCGCGCAAGAACCTCCGCCGCACCTCGCTCGCGGTGCTGGGCGCGCTCACCGACGACCCGTGGGTGCGCCGCGAGGCCGAGGCCGCCGCAGTACGCTGGCTGCGCGACCCGCGCTCGGTCGACGGCGACACCGCCGCCGTGGCGGTCCCCATCGCGTCGCGGTGGGCGGGCGCGGCCCGCTTCGACGCGCTGCGCACGGCCCTCGACCGCGCCGCGAACACCCCGCAGGAGCGCGCCATCCTTCTGCACGCGATGGTGACCTTCGACGACCTCGCGCTCGTGCGCCGCGCGTACGAGCTGGTGCTCACCGACGCGATTCGACTGCAAGACCTCCGCGTGCTGTTCGGGCGCGCGGGAGCCTCTCCCGCGGCGCGCGCGCTGCTCCTCGACTGGGGCCGCGAGCGCTACGACGCGCTGAGCGCGAAGCTCGGGCGGCACACCCGCTCGCTCGTGGGCGCCCTCGGCGGCCGCTGCGACGAGGCCTCCATTCGTGAGGGTGAAGACTTTCTGCGCGCCCGCGTGGGCGAGATGGAGGGCGTCGCGCGCAGCCTCCGCCAGGCCGGCGAGATCGCGCGGCAGTGCGTGGCCGTGCGCGGCCGCGAGGCCGAGCGCGCCGCGGCGGTGTTCGCCCGGCGGTAGCAGGCACCCCGCCCCGTCAGGATGGCACTTGCGGTCGTCGCAACGGCCACCCGATCACGTCAGGATGGCACTTGCGGCGACTGCAACGGCCACCCGACACCCTTCGGGTGCCACTTGCAGCGACCGCAACGGCCACCCGAACACGTCAAGATGGCACCTGCGGGGGGCGCAACCGCCATCCGACGCCCTTCGGGTGCCACTTGCGGCGGCTGCAACCGCCGTCCGCTCAGGGCCAGACGAAGACGCGCTCGGCGCCCCAGCGACGAACCATGCGCTGCAGGTGGTCGAGCAGCACCTGACGACGGTGCGTGAACGCCGGGTACGTCGCGTCGGGGAGCAGCCGGTCGCGGGCGCGCGGGTCGCGCTCGACCTCGGCGCGCAAGGTCTCGGCGGTGGTGCGCTGAATGCCCTCGTAGAGGTAGCGGGGGAGCCGACGAATGAACGACGGCCCGCCCACGGTGAGCAGCACGCGCGCCTGCCACCCGGCGTCGTTATCGCGAAACACGAGCTGGCCGTCGCGATCGACGGGGATGTTGCAGCAGTTCCAGCGGTCGTAGTTGCCCATCAAGAAGTCGAACACGAGGAGCTCGGCGATCTGCCGCGCGCGCTCGCGCTTGTCGTCGGGAATGGTGCGCTCGGGGTTCATCCACCCGACCCACTCGTGGTGCGCGGGGTTGATGTGAAGCTCCTCGCCGTGAAGGTCGTTGAGCCACACGCTCGCCGAGCCCGACACCATGCCGTCGCGGCCTTCGATGAGCGACGAGCGGTGCGCGAGGCGACCGAAATCACGGAGCGCGATGCGCCGCCCCACCACCGGAGGCACGCGGTTCTCGATGCCCAGGAGGCGCGCGAGGCGGTACGAGGCGATCTCGCTGCGCCACCACTGCTCCTGCCCGGGGCGCTCGGGCTTGAACCCGATCTCGATGCCCCCTTCGAGCTCGACGCGGTACACGATCGCCGTGCTCTGGTGACGCGAGATCACACGCACCACGGGGCGCGTGGCCATGAGCTCGATCCACTCGTCTTCGGAGCGTCCGCGGTACATTCGAACGGGCGGCGCGGGCGCGGGCGGCGCTTCGACCGTCGACGCATGGGGCGGCGCGGGCGCCGACGCGTCGGCCTCGCTCACCGCGGGCGTCGGCGGCACGTCGGGCGGCGCG
>CAISKJ010000459.1 GCA_903885885.1 uncultured delta proteobacterium | reverse complement strand
CGAGCTGCGACTACAACGACTCGTCGCACACGGAGCCGTACTACCGCGTCGCGGCCTACCTGCTTCTCACGCGCTGAGCTGTCTTCGTAGTTCGGAGAGAGAGTGCCTCCGGTCGCGCGCAACGGGCAGCGACCGGAGGTTGAACGTGAGGCGCTACTCGTCGTCGTCTTCGCCGTGGCGCGGCGTCACGAGGAGCTCGCCGTTGGGGCCGTCGCGGCGCACCACGTAGACGCGGCGCGCGACCACGTCGTCGTCTTCGCGCGCGACCACGGCCACCACGTTGGCGCCCGGGCGCAGCGGCAGCGCGGCCTCGAAGGCGAGGTGCTGCCGGTCGGCCGCGTCGCGGTTCGACTGGTAGAACACCTTGTCGCTGCCGACGTAGATGTACATGTCGAGCACGCGGGCCTCGTCGCTCACGCGACCGCGCAGGGTGAGGGCGTTGCCGCGCACCGCGAGGGTCATCGCGCCGTCGCTCTCGATCATGGGCGGCGAGTTGTGCAGCACGTACGTGAGGGCGCGCTGCGGAGCGGGGCCGCGCACCGGCACCGGCGCGGCGCGGAGCACCCACGCGGGGCGTCCAGCGCCCACGTCGAGGCGCACGTAGTCGCCCGACTGCGCGGTGATGGGGAAGCTCGCCCCCGCGGCGGCGCGGAGCACCACGCGGGCGTTGGCGAGCGGGCTCTCGCGGAGGTCGGTCTCGGCCGAGAAAGAGTGCGCACCCGTCGCGGCTGTCACGGGCGACTGCTCGCGCGCGACGGGCACGGTGATCTTCTGCGACTCGACCTCGCGGAGGTCTTCGTCTTCGAGGGCGAGCTCGATGCGCGCGTCGCTCTCGCGGAAGGTGGCCGCCACGTCGAAGGTGAAGGCCACGCGGCGCTCCTCGCCGGGCGCCATGTTGTCGATCGCGAAGCGCGCGTCGTGGAGGAGCACCGCGGCGCCCGAGAGGTTGCGAATGGTCGCCTGCGTCGAGAACGACTGCCCGCGGCCGACGTTCTTCACCGTGAGGTACATGGTGACGGCCTCGCCGGCCTGCACGCGGCCGTCGCCGTTGCCGCTGCGGGGCGACTCGGCGAACTGCCAGCCGTAGGCGAACACGGGGCGCTCGAGGCCCGTCACCGACGCGCGCAGCGGGGGCACCTCGGCGGGCACGCGGCCGTGCGACTCGGACCACTCGAGGCGCACCCCGTCGGTGCGCGAGAGCGAGGCCTTGGGCATGAGGCAGAGCTTGCGCGTGCCCGGCGCCGGGAGCGACGTGGTGCCCGGGCGGTAGCCCTCGTACTCGCAGATGCCGAGCGCGGTGGTCCACGTGCGGGTCTCGCCCGGGTTCACGCGGCCGAAGACGAGTTCGCGGTTTTCGAAGAGGGGGTTGTCGCTCTTGGTGGTGGCGCGGAGGCGGTACACCGGCGCGTTGCCGCGGTTGGTGACCGTCACCGTGAGGTCGAAGGACTGACCGGGCGCCGCGGCGTTCTGCGGGCGGTTCGTGGTCATGGTGACCTCGAGGTTCGACGGGCCGCCGTCGGTGCCCGCGTCCCAGTCGACGCCGAGGGGGCGGAGCGCTTGCGTGACCGCGGCCACCTGCTCGGCGCGCGTGCGCTCGATGAGGGGGCGCGCGTCGGCGAGCATCTCGCGGCGGCCCGCGCGGGCCGAGCTCGCGAGCAGGTCGCGCGTGAAGCGCAGGGGGAAGTCTTCGCGGAAGCCGTCGTCGGCGAGGTCGTCGGCGCCGCGCAGGCGGAGCTGCTCGCGCTCCTCGGCGGGGAAGTTGAACTGCACCGTCTCGGCCGCGCGGCCGTCGCTGCGCGCGCGGTTGTTGGTGAGGTGCGCCGAGAGGTCGGCCTCGCGGGGAAAGATCCGGTCGGCGTCGAGGTCCATGTCGAGCCGGTCGGCCGTCATGGGGGCGAGCTCGATGTCGGGCGTGATGCCCACGCCCTGGATGGATACGTCGCCGGGGGTGAGGTACTGCGCGATGGTGATCTTGAGCGCGCCGCCGTCGGGCAGGTTGCGAATGGTCTGCACCGAGCCCTTGCCGAACGAGGTGCCGCCCACGATGAGCGCGCGCCCGTGGTTCTTGAGCGCGCCCGCCACGATCTCGCTCGCGCTGGCCGAGCCGCCGTCGATGAGCACCGCGATGGGGTAGTTGGGCTCGGTGCCCTCGGCCTGCGCGTCGCGCTGGTCGCGGCCCTCGCGGCGGTTGCCCGCCGTCACCACGATGGCGCCCTCTTGCAGGAAGAGATCGCCCACGTTCACGGCCTCTTCGAGGAGGCCGCCGGGGTTGCCGCGCATGTCGAGGAGCAGCGATCGCATGCCCTGCGCGCGCATCGCCTGCAGGGCCCGCGTGAGCTCCTCGCCGGTGGTCTCGCTGAAGCTCTTGATCTTCGCGTAGCCCACACCGTTCGTGAGCATGCGGCTCTCGACGGAGCGCACGTTGATCTGCGCGCGCGTGAGTTCGAAGCGGCGCGGCACCGTCCACCCGCCGCGGCCGGGGCGCACGATCCACGCGGAGACGGGCGTCCCCTCGGGGCCGCGCAGGCGGTTGACGGCCTCGGAGAGCGACATGTTGTCGGTGCTCTCGTCGCCGATCTTCACGATGCGGTCGTTGCGCAGGAGGCCCGCGCGCGAGGCGGGCGTGTCGGGCATGGGGTTCATCACCGTGAGCTGACGGTCACGGATGGAGATCACGATGCCCAGGCCGCCGAAGTGGCCGCCCGTCTGGATCTGCATCTCGTGGTACTGCTCGGGCGTCAGCACGATCGAGTGGGGGTCGAGCGTGTGGAGCATGCCGTTGGCGGCGGCGTACTCGACGTCGCGGAGGTCTACCCCCGACCCGCGCAGGTGCGTCTGCAGGAAGGCGAAGATCTCGCGCCAGCGGGGCTCGAGATCCCACGGGGCGCGCACGTCGCCGATGGTGAAGGTCTGCTCGTGGGTGTCGACGCGCACGGTGACGGTCGAGGCGCCGTCGTCGTGGCGCACCAGCACCTGCGCCACGCTGCGCTGAATGGCGTCGAGCCCCTTGAGGAGCATCTCGCGCGGGTGCACGCGCGCCGGGTCGACGTAGTTGTTGTTGATCTCCAACATCACGTACCGCAGCACCTGCATGCGGGTGAGGTCGAAGTTGGGGTCGGGCGTACGCGTCGCGGGGCGGCGCGTCTGCGCCATGAGCGAGCGCGTGCCTTCGACGCCGAAGAGCCCGCCTCGGTGTGACACCGTCACGTACGAGGCGAACAGGCACGTTACGAAGACCAGTGCCGCCTTCCACGCGGCGTTCCAGCGGGTGTGCATCGCGGCGGAGTATAGTGACTTCCCGCCACACGTCCCCCGTTTTACACCGGGGAATCACACCGTTACGCCACGCGTTGGGCGCGGTGAGTGGGGCGCGGCGTCGCATCTTTGCAAGCAATCTTCGTTTTCGTGTACGACCGCGGCGCCATGCACGATGTGACCTACGAACATTCCCGCTATGCGCCCACGGAGATCGAGCACCGCTACGG
>CAISKJ010000458.1 GCA_903885885.1 uncultured delta proteobacterium | reverse complement strand
CCCATTGAAAGTCCGCCGCGGACTTCGAATGGATTCCCTGCTCTCTGCACGTTGCCGTGGGTTTCCAACCCGCGGCGACGAAGCGCTTCAGGAACATTCCCGAATCACAGTGATTTTGATGCGCTCGCCCTACCACGTGCGGTGAACGCCACCGCACGCGGCGCGCTGCGCGGGCCGCTACGGCGCCGACGCGCTGGCCACGGAGGCGTTGCGCGCCTCGGCCACGTGCTCGGGCGCGGCGTACACCACGAGCTCGGTGCCGCCCGCGAGGGTGGCCGAGCGCTCGAGGTGATTGATGCGCGCGATGCGCCCCGGGGTAATGTGAAAGCGCCGCGCGAGGGAGTCGAGCGTGTCGCCCTCGCGCACGGTCACGCGCACGCGCACCATGCCCGTCTCGGCCACGGCGCGGTCGTGAAAGGCCTCGGAGCCGCGGTGCACCACCTCGAGCTCGCCCTCGCGCCACACGCGCGCGGTCGTCTCGGGGACGCCCGTCACCCACGCCTGGAGCCACATGCCCGACTGGAGCCGCGCGCGGGGGGTCGAGGCGGTTCCAGCGCACGAGGTTGGCGGCGCTCACGCCGAGGGCGCGCGCCATGGCGGCGACGTCTTCGGCGCTCGACACGCGCACGAACACCCGCTGCGTGCCGGGAGCCCCGCCCTCGGCGGTCTCGTCGACGGCCACCACGGGGCGTACGTCGAGGGCGGGCGCGTCGGTCGCCCGATCGGGCGTGAGGAGCACCACGCCCGCGCGCACCGTCGAGGCCTCGGTGATGCCCGACAGCGCGAGCAGCGCGGCGGGGCGCATCGCGAAGCGCGCGGCCACGTCGTCGAGGGTCTCGCCGTGGCGCACGGTGTAGGCCCGCACCGGGTCGAGGCGGACGCGCGCGAGCGCCGCGCGCACGGCGTCGCCGCGCCCCTGCGGGACGTGCAGCACGAAGGGGGCGCCCTCGTCGCTCGGCGGCGTGCGCGTGCGCAGGAGCGCGGGGTTGAGCGCGCGCAGGTCGGCCTCGGGCACGGCGGCCTCGCGGGCGAGGTCGGCGAGGGGCACGGAGGCCGTGAGCTCCACATCGTCCCACGCGATGACGGGGTCGGGGCGCAGGTCGCCGAGGTCGAAGGCCGCGGGGTTGATCGACGCGATGGCGAACGACAAGATGCGCGGCACGTAGCGAATGGTCTCGACGGGGAGGCCCGCCTCGAGGGAGGCGATCGCGTCGAAGTCGTTGGTGTTGTACTTACGAATCGCGCGCAGCAGGGCGTTGTAGCCCACGTTGTAGGCCGCGAAGGCGAGCTCCCAGGTGCCGAAGCGCGCGCGCAGGTCGCGGAGGTAGCGCGCGGCGGCGAGCGTCGAGCGGTCGGGGTCGCGGCGCTCGTCGACCCACGCGTCGATGCGCAGCCCGTAGGTGCGCCCCGCGTCGGGCATGAACTGCCACAGCCCCACGGCCCCGACGGCGCTCTCGGCGCGCGGGTCGAAGGCGCTCTCGGCGCCCGCCACCCACACGAGCGACGCGGGGAGCCCCTCGCGCAAGAGCATCTGCTGAATGCGATGGCGGTAGCGGTTCGACTTGCGCACCCAGCTCGTGAGGAGGCGCCGCGCCCGCGCGTCGCTGCGAAAGAGCCCGAGCTCGCGCGCGAGGCGGGCCGTCATGCGCATGGGGACGTCGGTCATGGTGAGCCGCGCCGCGAGGTCGCCGGGGAGCGTGTCGGCGCTGAGCGCGGTGCCGTCGCGCGCGGCGGCCTGCGCCACCGTGGCGGCGCCGTTGGCCGTCGCGGCGCGCTCGTCGGCCTCCT
>CAISKJ010000457.1 GCA_903885885.1 uncultured delta proteobacterium | reverse complement strand
TGCGCGCGCAGCTCACGGAGCTCCGCGTCGAAATCGCGTCGGGTGTGTCCCCGGTCCATGGTCTACCCGAAGCGCCCGGTGAGATAGTCTTCCGTGGCCTCGCGGCGCGGGCGCGTGAACACGTCGCGGGTGTCGCCCACCTCGACGAGGTCGCCGCGGTGAAAGAAGGCCGTCGTCTGCGACACGCGCGCGGCCTGCTCCATCGCGTGCGTGACGATCACCACCGTGAGCTCGTCGCGCAGCGTCGAGAGGGCCTCCTCGAGCGTGGCCGTCTCGACGGGGTCGAGCGTGGCCGCGGGCTCGTCGAGGAGCAGCACCGTCGGGTCGAGCGCCAGCGCGCGGGCCACGCACAGCCGCTGCTGCGCCCCGTTCGCGAGCCCCGCAGCCGGCTCGCCGAGGCGGTCGCGGAGCTCGCCCCACAGGCCCGCGCGGGCGAGGGCGCGCTCGACCCGCGCGTCGCGCTCGCCGCGGCCCATCGGGGGCCCGACGCGCAGCCCGTACGACACGTTGTCGAGCACCGTGCCCGGCAGCATGCGCGGCGCGCGAAACACCATGCCCACGCGCCTGCGCAGCGCCCGCACGTCGACGCCCGGGGCGTACACGTCGCCGCCCTCGAAGCGCACCTCGCCGCGGGTGAGGGCGCCGTCGTGGCACTCGTTCATGCGGTTGAGCGCGCGCAGAAACGCCGTCTTGCCGCAGCCCGGCGGCCCCATGAGCGCCGTCACGCCGCCGCGGGGCACGTCGAGCGTCACGTCGCGCAGGAGGCGACGCTCGCCGAGCCACACCGAGAGCGCGCGGGCTTCGAAGACGGGCACCGCGGCCGCCCGAACGGGCTCTGGGGATCGCGTCGCGGTCACCACGCCGCGCACCGTGACAGCTTGGGCGACGCGCTCGCAAGCGCGACGGTGTGACGTTGCGGTGACAGCCGCGGCGGTTGCCGAGCGGCGATGCGACCGTCACCTCGTCGTCACGTCCGTGGGATACTCCGGGGACCGCCGTGAACGCCCGATCGAACCTGCCTCATGTGCTGATCATCGAAGACGAGCCCGACCTCGTGCGCGTGCTCGAGTACAACCTCCAAAGCGCGGGCTTCGAAACCCGCTCCGTGGGCCGCGCGGGCGAGGCCCTGCGGGTGGCGCAGGCCGTCGAGCCCGACGTGATCCTCCTCGACCTCATGCTCCCCGACGGCTCGGGCAGCGACGTGTGCCGCGCGCTCAAATCGGGCGCGAGCACTAAGCACATTCCAGTGATCATGGTCACTGCGCGCGGTGAGGAGATCGACCGTGTTGTCGGCTTCGAACTCGGCGCCGACGACTACGTGGTCAAGCCCTTCAGCGTGCGCGAGCTCATCCTGCGCATCCGCGCCATTCTGCGACGCACCGACACCGACCAGCCCCCCGCGGGGGCCGAGCCCGACGTCGTGACCTTCGGCCGACTGCGCGTCGACCGCACCGCGCACCGCGTGTACGTCGACGACGCCGAGGTGGTGCTCACCGCGCTCGAGTTTCGGCTGCTCACGACCCTCATCGACCGTCGCAACCGCGTGCAGAGCCGCGACACGCTGCTCTCCGACGTGTGGGGCCTGCAGCTCCACGTCGAGACGCGCACGGTCGACACGCACATCAAGCGGCTGCGCGAGAAGCTCGCTGCGGCCGGCGACTACATTCACACGGTGCGCGGCGTGGGCTATCGCTTCGCGTCGAACCCCGACGATCCCGGATGAGCGCGGCCTCGTCGCGCCCCCGCTGGCCCGCCGCCCGAGGGCTGCGCCTGCGGCTCTTCGTCGTGTCGATCGCCCTCGTCGCGATCGGCCTCGCGGGCGCGCAGTGGTACCTGTCGTCGGCCCTCGGCCGCGCCCTCGACGGCACCGCGCGGCGCGAGCTCTCCACCTGCGCCTCGATGACCGTCGCGGCCCTCTCGGCTTCATCGGCCTTTGACACGCCCCGCGCCGACCCGCTGCTGCGCGACCTCGCGCGGCGCTCGCGCACGCGCCTCACGCTCATCGACCCGACGGGCCGCGTGGTGGCCGACTCGGCGGTGGCGCCCGGCGACCTGGGCGCGCTCGACAACCACCGCGAACGCCCCGAGGTCGCCGAGGCCATGCGCACCGGCTACGGCCTCGCGCGCCGCGACAGCGGAACGCTCCACACGCCCTTTCTGTACGCGGCCACGCGCCTCTGGGGCCCCGGCGGGGCGTGGGTGGTGCGCGCGGCGGTGTCGCCCGCGATCCTGCGGCAGGCGCGCGTCGCGACGTGGCGCCTGCTCGCCATTGGCGCGCTCCTCGGCCTCGTGACGGCGGCGGGCATGTCGTGGCTCGCCGCCACGCTGGCCTCGCGGCCGCTGCGCGGTCTCACGGACACCGCGCGGGCCATGGTGGGCGACCTCACCGTGCGCGCGCGCCTGCGCCAGCACGACGAGGTCGGCGCGCTCGCGGGCGCCCTCGACGAGCTGGCCGACAACCTCGCCGCGTCGCTCGCCAACCTCGGCCGCGAGCGCGACCGCCTCGGGGCCATTCTCGAAGGCATGGCCGAGGGGGTGCTGGTGACCGGCGCCGACGGCACCATCGCGCTCGCGAACCGCGCGGTGCGAGAGATGTTCCTCGTGGGGCGCGACGTCGTGGGGCGCTCGCCCATCGAGGCGCTGCGCAACGCCGACCTCCACGAGGTCTTCGACGAGGCCCTGCGCGACCACGCCACCGTGACCCGCGAGGTGGCCGTCGTGGGCGTGCGGCCGCGGCGGGTGATGGCCCGCGTCGCGCCCGTCGACAACCCCGACGGCGGCGCCGTGGCGGTGCTCTCCGACGTGACCGAGCTGCGGCGCCTCGAGACGGTGCGCCGAGACTTCGTCGCCAACGTGTCGCACGAGCTGCGAACGCCCGTGGCCGCCGTGCGCGCGGCGGCCGAGACGCTGCTCCTCGGTGCGCTCCAGAAGCCCGACGCGGCGCGGGAGTTCGTGCAGATCGTCGACCGTCACGGCGAGCGCCTGCACCGCCTCGTCGAAGACCTC
>CAISKJ010000456.1 GCA_903885885.1 uncultured delta proteobacterium | reverse complement strand
GGTGCTCGCCACGCCGATCTCGGGGCCCGCGTGGGTGTAGAGCGTGCCGTGGGCCATGCGTGCGATGGCGCTGCCCTGCACGTTCACCACGGCGAGGATGCGCGCGCCGCGCTCCTTGGCCTCTTTGGCGGCGGCGAGGGTGTCGGCCGTCTCGCCCGACTGCGAGACCGCCACCACGAGGTCGCCGGGGCCCACCACGGGGTTGCGGTAGCGAAACTCGCTCGCGAGCTCGGCCACGGCGGGCACGCGCGCGAGCCCTTCGAGCAGGTATCGACCGTGGAGGGCGGCGTGGTAGCTCGTGCCGCACGCGAGCAGAATCACGCGCTTGATGGCTTTGGCGTCGTCGTCGCCGATGCCCATCTCGCCCGCTTCGAAGTCCCCCGCCTCGAGCGCCACGCGCCCGCGGAGGGTGTCTTCGAGCGCGCGCGGCTGCTCGTGAATCTCTTTGAGCATGAAGTGCTTGTAGCCGCCGCGCTCGGCCTGCATGAGCGACCACGTGATGCGCACCGGCGCGCGCTCGACCTTCGCGCCGTCGACCCGCTCGATGCGCACCTTCGCGCGCGTAATCTCGGCCATCTCGCCGTCTTCGAGAAAGACCACGTCGCGCGTGTGCGACAGGAGCGCGGGCACGTCGCTCGCGGCGAGCATCACGCCCTCGCCGATGCCCACGACGAGGGGCGACGCGTTCTTCGCGAGCACGATGCGCGACGGGTCGCTCTTCGACATCACGGCGATGGCGTAGGCGCCGCGGATCTCGCGCAGGGCCGCGCGCAGGGCTTCGAAGAGGTCGAGGCCCCGCTGCGTGGCGAGGTCGACGAGGTGCGCGACGATCTCGGTGTCGGTGTCGCTGAGAAACTCGCGCCCCTCGGCCTTGAGGCGCTGCTTGAGCTCGACGTGGTTCTCGATGATGCCGTTGTGCACCACCGCGATGCCGCCCGACACGTGGGGGTGCGCGTTGTGCTCCGAGGGCTTGCCGTGCGTGGCCCAGCGCGTGTGGCCGATGCCCGTGGTGCCGTGCACGGGCGTGCGCGCGAGGGCGTCGCCGAGGGCCGAGAGCTTGCCCGCGGCGCGCAGCACGCGGAGCTCGGTGCCGTCGTGCACGGCCACCCCGGCGCTGTCGTAGCCGCGATACTCGAGCCGGCGCAGGCCCTCGAGGAGGATCGGCGCGCACTCTTCATTTCCGACGTATCCGATGATGCCGCACATAGCGTGTCGCCCTCACTGGCGCTTGGGAGAGAGTTCTGAGTGGTTTGGGGGGGCCGAAGGTGCTCCGCAACGCCCCTCCGGTGCAAGAGGTCGCGGGAACGTTTCAGGCCGAGCGGCCCGATGTGGGAGGCGGGTGGTCGAGAACCGATCAGCGACGCGCGCGGCGTCGTGCGGCGAGGCAGAGGCCCGCGAGGGCGAGGAGGTACGCGGAGCCGCGCGTGGGGGCAGGGCCCGGCACGGAGCATCCGCAGCCCGAGCTGGCCGCGCCCGTCGAGGTGCCGCCGGAGGGGGGTGCGGCGTCGGCGGTCGGCTGCGCAACGTCGTCGGCCGCGTCGGCGGTGACCCTCGCGTCGTCGGGCGAGGCGGGGATGTCAGCCGCGACGGGCGCGTCGACCGGCGCGGGCACATCGGGCGGGGCGACGGAGGCGTCGGGCGTCGCGGCCGGGCACGTGTTGGTGCCGGGCACGCAGAGCATCTGCCCGTTGCTGAGCCGCACGCCGCAGCGGTACCCGCGCGGGCAGGTGCAGTCGTCG
>CAISKJ010000455.1 GCA_903885885.1 uncultured delta proteobacterium | reverse complement strand
CGCCGCCGCGCCGCCGACGCGATCATCGCCGCGGTCGACCCCGACGACGTGCCCGCGATCGAGGCGCGCGTCCTCGCCACGCCCCGCGGCGTCGCCCTCGACGCCCTGCGCAACAAGATGATCCGCGCGGTGACGCAGGCCACCGGCGGGCGCCCCAACGTCGACTACGACCTGCTCTCGCTGATGGTGGCGCTGCCCCGCGCGGCCGACACCGACGCGGCCGTCGAGCGCATCACCCTCGCCCGCGCGCTCGGGCGCATCCCCACCGCCGACTCGGGGCGCGCGCTGCTCAACCTCTCGGCGGCCTTCAGCGGCACGTTTCGCCAGGAGGTCGGGCGCATCATCCGCGGGCAGCTCAAAGACTACGTGGTGCCCGCGCTCATCGAGGCGCGCAACCCGAGCGAGATGCAGCGGATCTTCTTGCGACAGATCCGCGAGGCGCTGCACCGCGTGACGCCCGGCGAGACCGTGCAGCAGCGCGACAACGCCCTGCTCGCGGAGATTCTTCGGGCCTACGGCAACACCCGCCAGGGCGACGCCATGAAGGTGGTGATCAGCTTCGTCAACAGCGACCGCGCCCAGGTGCGCGAGGCCGCGCGGTGGGCCGTGTCGCAGTACGGCCGCGACGCCATTCACTCGCTGCGCGACGCCTACGAAATGTACGAGGGCCACGACCCCGACATGACGTGGAACTGGGAGCGCGTCGCCCGCGAGCTCTATCAAGCCAACGACCGGCGCCGCGACGCCGAGGTGGCGCAGCGCCTCGACCAGGGCGTGGCCGCGGGGCGCGCGCGCGACGTCGACGCGATGCTCGGGCACTTTCGCTTCGTGCTCGCGCGGCACCCGACCTTCGAGCGCAAGCGCGAGATGGTGCCCATTCTCATCGACAACGCGCGGCGCCTCGAGCGCAGCGACGCGGCGCGGGCCGAGACGCTGTGGCGCCTCGCCCTGTGGGTCGAGCCCGAGGGGCCGAGCGCGCAGCGCATCCGCGGAGAGATTCTCTTTCTCGAGGCCGAGCAGTCGCTCGCGCGCGGCGTGGCCGACCCGGCGCTCTACCGCGCGGTGCTGGGCGTCGACCCGAGCAACGCCCGGGCCCGCGAGCAGCTCGAGAACGTGGAGCAGTCGGGCGTGCTCGGCGCCCGTCGGCGCATTCGCATCGCGGGCGCGGGGGGCCTCCTCGCCCTCGCCGGCGTCACCCTCTGGATGCTCCTGCGCGCCCTCGCGCGGCGCCCGAAGCCCACGGGCAAGAAGCGCAAGAAGAAGCGCAGCGCGACGGCCACGGCGACGACGCCCCCGGCGACGGTGAGCGCGCCCCCGAAGGCCGACGACACGGCGACCTCAGCGCCGACGGCGTAGCGGTCGGCCCGCGCGAATGTGGTCGATCTCTTCGTCGACCTCGGCGATCTCGACCTCGAGCTCCCACACGCGCGCCCGGAGCATCCCGTAGCCGCCCACGCTCACGAGCGCGGTGCTGAAGGTGCCCCACACGCCCGCGAGCACGCCGAGGGCGAAGCACGCGAGCCCCGCCGCGACGAGCCCCACGAAGCACTTGTAGTACAGCGGCATGCGCCGCACGTAGTCGCCGCGCACGCGCTCGAGACGCGCCTTCGAAGCCTCGTAGCGCGCCACGTGGGCGAGGTCGGCCTCGCTCAGCGCGACCGCCGGCGCCGCGGGGGCGACCTCCTGCTCGTTCGATAACATCGGGTGGGCGCCACTCTGGTTGCGATCCCGTGCGCGGGTCAACGGGTTTCGAGGCCGCGCGCCCGCGCGGCGCGAGTGCGGTATAGGGTCTCGCACCATGGCCAACGCCCTCCACCACGCGCCCGCGTACCAGGCCGCCGCGCTCGCGCTCCTCGACGCGGGCGGCGCCCTGCGGCAGAGCCACCCGACGGCGCAGCTCCTGTGGTTCGACGCGAGCCACCTGGCGTGCGTGTACGACGCCTCCGCGTGGCCCGACATGAGCCTCATGGCCTCGGCGCTCGACGTGTGGGCCCAGCCGGGCCTCGAGGCCGTCGACGTGGTGCTCGTCGGCG
>CAISKJ010000454.1 GCA_903885885.1 uncultured delta proteobacterium | reverse complement strand
GGCGAGCGCCGTGTTGGCCGTGTGCTTGATGAGCAGGCCCTCGGGCGCGTCGAACTGCGGCCCCGACGCGAGGCCACCCCAGAGCGCGCGACCGGCCTCGCGCTCGATCTCCCACGGCCGCGTGCGCACCCAGCGGTTGCGGTAGCGCGCGTGGCCCTTCGAGAGCGACACCGCGTGGATCATCCCGTCGCCGTCGAACCAGTGATAGGGCCCCGGCGGGTCGAACTGGGGGTTGGGGCCTACGCGGAGAAACATCCCGTCGAGGTCGGTGGGGATCGCGCCGATGACGGAGAGCGCGTCGGCGTCGACCTCGCGGCGCACCGGCGCGAAGTTGCCTGCGAGAAAGGGCGATGCGTGAGCGGCCGTGGATGACATCGCGACCACGCTATCGCACTCGGGCGCAGAGCGAGAGCGCGTAACGCGCTACGCAGTCGCGAAGGCGGCGCCCCACTTGCAGAGGGCTGCGCGTCACGGCACCCTTCGGCCCCCGGCGACGCGATGAGCGTGCGATCGAGGGGCGATCGGTGGTGGTGGCGCCCGCTCGATCGTAGAGCACGGACACCGTTTCGGTCGCAGCCAATGGCCGCTGGAGGAATCGCGCGCATGAAGCCCTCTCCCTCGAATCGTCTCGTGGTCGCCGCGTCGTTCGCACTCCTCGGCGCGCTCGTCACCGTCGACGCCGCCGCGCAGGTAGTGAACCCCGCGGTGGCTCCTGGGGCAGCCACCGCAGCCACTGCGCAAGCCACTCCGGCCCCGCCCGCGACGCCCGATCGACCCGCTGTCGCACCCCCAGAGGCCGTGACCGTGACCGAGCTCCCCGTCGAAGGCACCCTCGTTCGCAGGGGGCGATCAGAGACCGTCATCCGCGCCCCGATGGACCTCGTGGCGCGCGCCATGACCGACTATCCGCGCTACAGCGAGTTCATGCCGCACGTGCGCGAGAGCCGCGTGGTGCGGCGCAACCGCGGGGCGACGGACGTGTATGTGCAGGTCCCGCTCGGCGGCTCCCTCGGGGTGATCTGGTGCCTGCTCCGCATCGACGCGCACCGTCAGCCCGACCGCCTCGAGCTCGTAGGCCAGACCGTCGACAGCAACATGGACCGCTTCGAAACCCGCTCGGTCATCGAGCGCATCCCCGGCCCCGAGGCGCGCACGCGCGTGGTCTTCGAGGTGCTCGCCCTGCCGCGCCTGCCCTTCCCCTCGTCGGTGTTCACCCGCGAGATGCGCGACGCGGCCCGCACGGTGGCCAACAACCTCCGCACGCGGGTCGAGCGCCAGCTCGCCATCAACACCCTCCCGACGCCCGCGCAGGCCCAGAGCGCCGCCGAGGTTCCGTCGAACGCCACCTCCAGCCGCTGAGCGCCCCGCTCCACCCCCTCATCTGCGCGGTTGTCGCGCGCGCCTTCGACCCCCATTGATCCCCACTGCCTTGACCCCCCGCGGAATGGGGTGTTAGAAGCGCGCGCGTTCGCAGGGATCGGTGCACCGGGTGTTTCGTGAAAACACCGTAAATGCCCGAAGCTCGACGCGGTGGCCCCCTTCGGAGTCGTTCATGCCTGCATCGTTCCTCCTGCTCGTCGCCAACGAGCGCCCGCTCATCAACATCGACATCACGCTGCTGCTCAACCTGGGCGTGTGGCTGGCGTTGTTCCTCTTCCTCCGCGCCACGCTGTGGAAGCCGATGCTCGACCTCATCGAGGCGCGCGAGGCTGGCACCGAGGGCGCGCGCAAGCTCGCCGCCGACCTCGACCGCGACGCGAAAGACCTCAAAGAGAAGCTCACCAAGGAGCTCACCGCGGCCCGCGTGAGCGCTACCTCGGAGCGCGACGCCCTCCGCGCCGACGGCGCGAAGCGCGACGCCGAGATCACCGCCAAGGTGCGCGACGAGGTGAACGCCCTCGTCGAGAAGCAGCGCGCCGACATCGCCGCTCAGGGCAAGAAGGTTCGCGTCGACGTGCTGGCCACCGTGCCCGCCCTCGCGGCCGACATCGCAACGAAGGTTCTCCGCAGGGAGGTGCGCTCGTGAAGCGCTCCATCATTACGTTTGCGCTCGCCTTCGTGCTCGGCGCCGGCTCTGCGTACGCGCAGGAGCACGGCGAGCCCGGCGCGCCCGCCGAGGGGCACCACGGGCTCACCGAGGGCTTTCACGCCCCCGAGGCGCCCTTCAACCTCACCAGCCCGACGCCCGCCACGGTGCGCACCGAGCACAACGGCGAGGTCTCCGAGACGAAGGGCCCGCCGCCCTTCATCGGCCCGCTCATCAACTTCGGCATTCTGGTGGTGCTCGGGTACATGGCGGTGAAGCGCCAGGTGAACCCTGCCCTCGCCGCGCGCCGCGCGGCCTCGGAGACCGAGATCGCCGAGGCCAAGCGCCTCCACGATGAGGCTCAGGCGCTCCACAAGGAGTACACCGACCGCCTCGCCAACCTCTCGACGGAGCTCGCGGCCCTCAAGGCCGACTTCGTGAAGCAGGGCGAGGCCGAGCGCGACCGCATCGTGGCCGACGCCCACGCGCGCGCCGAGAAGATGCGCGCCGAGGGCACCCAGGTGATCGAGCAGGAGCTTCGCGCGCTGCGTGAAGAGCTCCGCCGCGACACCGTGCTCGCCGCCGTGACGGCCGCCGAAGAGGCCGTGCGCAAGAACATCACCGCGGCCGACCAGAGCCGCCTCGTCGACGAGTTCGTTCAGTCGCTCGAGCGTGAGATCCAGACCCCCACCGGAGGAGCGCGCGCGTGAGCAGCCCCGTCGCCCGGCGCTACGCCAAGGCCCTGTACATGATCGGCGTAGAGGAGAACCGCCTCGACGCCCTCACCCGCGAGGTGAAGAACCTCGCCGACGTGGTGCGCGTGAGCCCCGAGCTCGCCACGCTCCTGTCGAGCCCCGTGATCGCGCAGGAGACCCGCCGCGCCGTCATGTCCGACATTCTCACCCGCGTGGGCGTGTCGCCGACGGCCCGCAACTTCACCCTGCTGCTCACCGACCGCCGCCGCGGCGCGCTCCTGCCCGACGTCGCCGAGGCGCTCGCCGCGCTCTCCGACGAGCGCGCGGGCAAGCTCCAGGCGCAGGTCACGAGCGCGACGGCCCTCACCGAGCCGCAGCTCGCCCGCGTGCGCGCGTCGCTCGAGAAGCTCACGGGCAAGACCGTGGCGCTCACGCACAAGGTCGACGCGTCGCTCATCGGCGGCATGGTGACCCGCATCGGCGACAAGGTGTACGACGGCAGCCTGCGGGCCCGTCTCGACGAGATCCGCCAGATGGCTTCGGCCAGCTGACAACAACGTTCCAGTAAACAAAGGTCTCTCGCGCTCGATCGAGGCGAGAGAGTGATTCGAGGCACACGATGCAACTGCGCGCTGAAGAGATCTCTCAGATCATCAAGAAGCAGATTCAGACCTACGAGAAGGCCATCGAGGTCAGCGAGACGGGCAGCGTACTCACCGTGGGCGACGGCATCGCTCGCGTGTACGGCCTGTCGGGCGCCATGGCGGGCGAGCTGTTGGAGTTCCCCAACCAGCTCATGGGCATCGTGCTCAACCTCGAAGAAGACAACGTGGGCGTCGCCGTCTTCGGCGAGGTCACCGGCGTGAAAGAGGGCGACATCGTCAAGCGCACGGGCCGCATCGCCGACGTGCCCGTGGGCAAGGCGCTCGCGGGCCGCGTGGTGAACGCGCTCGGTCTCCCCATCGACGGCAAGGGGCCCATCGAGACCCCGACGCGCCGCCGCATCGAGATCAAGGCCCCCGGCATCGTCGTGCGCCAGACGGTGAACGAGCCCATGCAGACGGGCCTCAAGGCCATCGACGCGATGATCCCCATCGGCCGCGGCCAGCGCGAGCTCATCATCGGTGACCGCCAGACGGGCAAGACCGCCGTGGCCATCGACGCGATCATCAACCAGAAGGGCAAAAACGTTTTCTGCATCTACGTCGCCATCGGCCAGAAGCAGTCGACGGTGTCGCAGGTGGTGGCGCGCCTTCAAGAGCACGGCGCCATGGAGTACACGACCATCGTGTCGTGCGGCGCCAGCGAGTCGGCGCCCCTCCAGTTCATCTCGCCCTACACGGGCGTCACGATGGGCGAGTACTTCCGCGACAACGGCGAGCACGCCCTCATCATCTACGATGATCTTTCGAAGCAGGCCGTGGCGTACCGCCAGCTCTCGCTTCTGCTCCGCCGCCCGCCGGGCCGCGAGGCGTACCCGGGCGACGTGTTCTACCTCCACTCGCGCCTCCTCGAGCGCGCGGCCAAGATGGCCGACGAGTGGGTGATCGTGAAAGAGGGAGAGGCGGTCTCTCGCGAGTCGAAGGGCGTCGACGGCAAGGTTCACGTGGGCGTGCTCGGCAAGGCCCACGCGGAGGAGACCCTCGAGAAGATGTCCGACAAGGGCGCGCACCAGCTCAAGAAGGTGCCCGGCACCGGCGGCTCGCTCACGGCGCTCCCCATCATCGAGACGCAGGCCGGCGACGTGTCTGCGTACATCCCCACGAACGTGATCTCGATCACCGACGGGCAGATCTTCCTCGAGAGCGACCTCTTCTACTCGGGCGTTCGCCCCGCCATCAACGTGGGCATCTCGGTGTCGCGCGTGGGCGGCAACGCGCAGATCGCGTTCATGAAGGCCATCGCGGGCACGCTCCGTCTTACGCTCGCGCAGTACCGCGAGATGGCGGCCTTCGCGCAGTTCGCGTCGGACCTCGACAAGGCCTCGCAGCAGCAGCTCGCGCGCGGCGAGCGCCTCGTCGAGATCCTCAAGCAGAACCAGTATGTGCCCCTCGGCGTGGGCTACCAGATCGTGATTCTCTACTCGGCCAACCGCGGCTTCCTCGACAAGTACGCCGTGAAGGACCTCGGCCGCTACGAGAAGGAGCTCTACGCCTTCCTCGACGCCAAGCACCCGACGCTGGTGACCAAGGTCACCACGACGAAGCCCGGCAAGAAGGACGGCCAGCCGTACCTCGAGGAGCTCGACAAGGCCCTCGAGGAGTTCGACAAGACCTTCAGCACCCAGAAGTGACGCGCCTGCGCGCGGTCACCGTGCGCACGCCGCGAGGAGCCTCATGCCGTCGCTGAAAACCATTCGCCGACGAATCACGTCGGTCAAGAACACGCAGAAGATCACCCGCGCCATGAAGATGGTCGCGGCGGCGAGGCTTCGTCGTGCCACGCAGCGCATCTCCGACCTGCGCCCCTACGCGAAGCGCACCGTCGAGGTGCTTCGCTCGGTGGCGCGCGGCGCTGGCGGCGGCCCCGACGAGGCGGTGCACCCGCTCCTCGCCGAGCGCCCCGTGAAGAAGGTGCTGCTCGTGGTGTTCACGAGCGACCGCGGCCTCGCGGGCGCCTTCAACTCGGGGATGATTCGCGCCACCACCGCGAAGCTGAAAGACCTCCAAGACCAGGGCCTCGAGGTGTCGCTCGCGACCATCGGGCGCAAGGGTCGCGACTTCTTTCGCCGTCGCAATGTCACCATCGCGCAGGAGTTCACGGGGCTGCCCGAGGGCAGCAACGAGAAGGCCATCGAGATCGCGCGCGGGTTCATTCACGCGTTCACCTCGGGCGAGTTCGACCAGGTGATTCTGGGGTACAGCGAGTTTCGCAGCGCCATCAACCAGAAGCCCACGTTTCAGCAGATTCTGCCCATCGACACGGGCGTCTCCGCTGCCGACGAGACGGCCGCTGCGGGCCCGCGCACCCTCGTGGAGTTTATCTACGAGCCCTCGCGCGAGACGCTGCTCGAGCGCCTGTTGCCCATGTACGTCAACGTGTCGGTGTTTCGCGCGATGCTCGAGTCGAGCGCGAGCGAGCACGGCGCCCGCATGACGGCCATGGACAACGCCACCACCAACGCCAAGAAGATGATCAGCTCGCTGACCCTTCAGTACAACCGCGCCCGTCAGGCCGCGATTACGAAGGAGCTCATGGAGATCATCGGCGGCGCCGAGGCCATCAAGGACTGAGGGCCTCGCCCTTCGCCTCGACGGCCCTCTTCCACGACAGCGCTCCCTCTTCACCGACCGGTACATTGCGTTGCAGCGCGGCGATGAGCCGCTCTCGCACCGCGTGTACCTCCGTGGGCTTCGCGCGCGCCTTCAGCCGCCACGTGACCTTGTCGCTCTCGAGCTCGAGCGGGCCCTCGACCTCGACGGGCGTCACGACGCGGGGCTTGAGCGCAGCGTCGGCGTTGGCGTCGGCGCACACCGCGTCGAGCACGCGCCGCACCTCCGTGGCCGCCACCGTGATGGGCGAGGCGAACTCGATGGAGGCCTGCTGCCAGCCGGCCGTGCGGTTCGTCGTCGTCGCGATGGTGCCGTTGGGAAAGTAGTGCAGCGCGCCCGCCGCGTCGCGCACCACG
Organism: uncultured delta proteobacterium; assembly: GCA_903885885.1. GTDB lineage: Bacteria > Myxococcota_A > Polyangia > Polyangiales > CAISKJ01. The sequence goes on along the minus strand of CAISKJ010000454.1, from coordinate 10,871 downwards.
GTGACCCGCATGGTGACCTCTTCGACCACGCCCGTGACGGCGTTGATGGTCACCGTGTCGCCCACGTCGAAGTGGTTCTCGAGCACGATGAAGAAGCCGCTGAAGAAGTCCTTCACGATCGATTGGGCGCCGAAGCCGACGGCCACGCCCGCGATGCCGGCGCCCGCGATGAGGGGCGCCACGTCGATGCCCACGGCCGAGAGCACCATCACCGCGGAGACGCTCCCGATCGCGGCGCGCGCCACGCTACCGACCACCTTCACCAGCGTGGCGATGCGCTGCTCGGCGTCGGCCATCGAGTCGGTGAGCATCGCCCGCGAGGGCGAGAGGCGCGACGCGCGGCGCACCACCACGCGCTCGAGCGTGGGCACCAGGCGCAGGAGCATGCGCGCGATGGCGATCGTGACGGCCACGCGCAAGCACGCGATGGCGACGTTCTGAATGGTGATGGGGAGGAGATCCCACAGGTGCGTGAGCGCGCTGCTCGCGGTGGCTACGAGCGATTCGTCGGAGGCTGAGTGCGGCGGCATAAGGGCGCCGAGTTTAACGCACGACGCGCCGCGTGAGATGCGCTTGACGCGCTCACGCTCGGGAGTTGAACATCACGCCCGATGCCGACCCTGCGGCGCTACCACGAGGCTGATTGGGAGTCGTTTCTCGCGCTCGACATCGAGACGGGGATGGCCACGCTGCGCTACGCCACCGACGAGGAGCGCGAGCTGTACCGCGCCCGGTGGCCTGCGGTGCTGAAGGAGCGCTACGCGTGGGGGCCCGCCGGGCCCACCACCGACAAGGCCGTGCTCTACGTCCTCGAAGACGACGACGGCCTCTACGCGGGGCACCTGTGGCTCACCGAGCAGGAGGATCTGCGCACGGGCATTCTGCGCCTGTGGGTCACCACCATGGCCATTGTGCAGAAGCATCGGTCGCGCGGGTGGGGCCGGCTCCTCGTCGAGAAGACCGAAGAGGAGGCGCGGGCTCGCGGCGTGCGCGGCATCGGCCTCGGGGTCGACGCCGACAACGTGGTGGCGCGCAAGCTCTACGAAGAGATGGGCTTCGAGACGGTGCGGCTCCGCATGGTGCGCGCGCTGTAGCGCGGCGCGCGGGCTCAGCGGTCGAGCGCGCTCAGGTCGTTGCGGATCGCGCGCGGCGCCGCCAGCGAGGGGCGCGCGGGGGCCGCGATGATGCGGTCGCTCCAGTCGCGGCGCGCGGTGATCTCGCGGAAGGGCTCGCCCGCGGGGAGGGTGCTCACGCCGAGCGCGGAGAGCACCGCGAGCCACGGGAGGTTGACGCCCGCGAGGTCGGCCACCGTGATGAGCGACGAGAGGCCGGGGAGCACGTCGTAGACGTGTGAGGCGCCGTCGTCGTCGACGCGGAGGTACACCGTGCTCATCGCGGGCGCGCCGCGGAGGAGCACCGCCATGCGGGCGATCGACACGATGTACTCGTCGCGCACCGTGCAGAGCGTGAGCGAGGCGCCGATGTCGCCGCTCACGAAGTGATACGGCACCGCCGAGAGCACCGTGCCCGTGGGAGAGAGCAGCATGTCGACGACGTAGTCGACGCCGGGGGAAACCTCGGTGACGAAGAAGTCGGGGTCGCCGAGGTAGGGCTCGAGCTCGCTCCAACGATGGACGATCACGGCGGGAGGCGCCGTGTCGACCTGGCAGCCTCGCACCTCGAGGGGGAGTTGCCACGCGCGGCGGTCGAAGGTCTCGTCGAGGCGCGCCATGCGCGGCGGCGCGATGCCCTCGCGGCGAAACGCGCACGCGCCCTCCCAGCGGTCGAGGCAGCGCTCGATGGAGGAGGCCGAGGCCCCGACGAGGCGCACCTCGAGGGACTCGAGGCGCTCGCGGGCGTAGGCGAGCACGCGCATGTGCTCGAGGCTCGTGGGGATCACCACGTCGATGCAGTGCTGCTCGCAGGTGAAGAGCACCGCGTCGACGAAGTCTTCCGCGTCGGGCGAGGGGAGGGGCACACAGTACGGCGAGGTCGAGTGCGCGAAGCCCAGCGCCGCGTCGCGCGCGTCGCCGTAGAAGATCTCGAGCGCGTAGTTGTGGAGCGTCTTCTGGAGCGCGAGCCCGCTCGGTGTTTCGAGCGACGTGAGCAATACGCGTACAGCCACCGCGAACCTGCCTTTCGCGGCGCCGTCATCAACACCCGTGCCACGGTGTTATGTCGTCGCGCAGCCCGTCAGGGTCGGCGATTTGTTCTGTGATCTGTCAGGGAGAAACTGTCTCGCAATCGATTGTGGGGCGTTCGCTGCGTGTCACAGTGGGACGGCTCAGCCGCGGGTGTCTTTCACGCTCTCGCCGGGAGCGTCGGTGACCGGGGGTACCGCGGCGGGGGGCTCGTCGAGGTCGCGCGCCACGGCGGGGAGCTCGTGCTCGCCGCGCACGGGGTTTCGCGACGCGTCGACGAAGGCTCCCATGGCCTGCACCGAGAGGGCGAAGTCGCCGTTGCGGAAGCGCGCGCGGCCGATGAGGTAGCGCACCTCGGGGTGCTGCTCGCTCCACGCGGGCTCCTCGCGGGCGAGCGCTTCGAGCGCCTCGGAGGCCTTGGCGAAGCGCGGCTCGGCGCTCTCGGCCAGTGACGATCGGTACAATAGAAAGCCGTACATGAGTCGCAGGCCCGGGCCCGACTGCTCGCGCACGTTGGCGGGCAGCGAGGCCAGCGTCTCGAGCGCGGTGTTGTACGAGCCGTTGTCGATGGCGGCCCGCGCGCGGTCGAAGGTCTCGCTGAGGAGGCGCGCGCCCTCGACGCTCATCGACGCGCCGGGGACGGGCGGCTCGAGGCGAATGGTGGGCTCGCGCGGCGTGGTGATGGAGTTCCAGATGCTGGCGGCGCGGGTCATCTCGGGGATGCGAATCTCGGCGCCGCCGGGGCCGCGGATGGAGGCCGCGGCGTCGAGCACGGCGCCCGCGCGGCTGGGCCTGCCCGCTGCGAGGAGCGACACGCCGAGGCGCGACATGAGGCGCATGCGGCCTTCGGGCGTGGTGGGCGTGACCACCTGCGACTCGACGCGCCCGTAGCTCCAGTCGTCGGCGTACATGGTCTCGACGTAGCCCGAGAAGGCGTCGAAGCCGATGAGGTCGCGCGGCGCGGCGAACTCGATGAGCGCGTTGTCGTCGGTGTTGACGGGCGCGGCGCGGCGGCGGCACGTGGGCATCTCGCACACGCCGAGGCCCGTGGAGCGAAGGTCGCTGCGCCACTCGCCGCGCTCGAGGTGCTCTTCGAGGGTGGCGAAGCGGTTCACCTCGTTGCGCGAGGCGAAGAGCATGCGGGCGAGGAGGTCGGTGCTGCCGTTGGCGTGGGCGGGCTCGACGGCCGCGCGAATGGTCGGGTCGGCGAGGCGCCGATCGATCTCCGCGGGGTCGAGGCCGATGGGCCTGAACGACCCGAGCATGATGGTATCGGAGCTGTACGCGTCGGCCGCGAACACGCGCACGTGGGGGAACACCGAGGCGAAGGTGCGGTAGATGGTCTTGATGTTGTCGGGCGACATCTCGTAGAGCTGCACCCACTGCACGAAGATGCCGTCGGGCGTGAGGCTCTGCGTGGCCGCGCGAAAGTGGTCGGCGGTGAAGAGGTTCGAAACCCCGGTGATCCAGGGGTTCGAGGGCTCCGAGATCACCACGTGGTAGCGGCGGTCGGTGGCGGCGAGGAAGTTGCGCCCGTCGTTGTTGAGCACCGTGAGGCGCGGCGCCGTCACGAAGGGAAAGCTGCGATCTTCGGTGTACGTGAGGTGGTTCACGTCGGCGAAGAAGCGCGAGGCGTCGGGGATCCAGCGCTCGAGCTCGATGACGTCGACGCGGCGCACGGGAAACTGCAGCGTGGTGCCGATGGTGACGCCCGAGCCGAAGCCCACGACGGCCACGTCGAGCTCGTTCGCGGGGCGCGGGTGGAGCAGCAGCGGATAGCCCGCCACGAGCACCTGCGTGGGCATGTCGTCGCCGTTCGAAGCGTCGACCTTGCCGTTGTTCTTGAGCGCGAAGTGAACCTTCTCGCCGCCGAGCGACCAGCGCTCCACGGTGACCGTGGTGGTGACGCCGTCGCGGTAGTAGATCGGGTTGTCGCCGCCCATGGAGCGCGAGCGCTCGCCGGGCGCGTCTTCGATGCAGCGACCGTTTCGTCGGCGCACCATGCCGTCGGCGAGCGAGAGGCGAAACACGCCGGTGGTCATTTCGGCCTGATCCCACGCGCGCGGAAAGAGCTTGAGGGCGCCCTGCGAGCGCGCGATGCGGCCGTCGCGACCGAGGGCCGCGCCGGTGCCCGTCACCGCGAGAAGAACCGCCGCCATGGGCACGAGCACGTACTTCACGGGCTCTTCGCCCGGCGAGGCGAGAAACAGCATGAGCGCGATGGCGAGGTTGGCCGCCACGGCGATGTACATGGCCGTCTCCATGCCGACCGCGGGCATGATGAGAAAGCCCATGAGGAACGAGCCCGCGATGGAGCCGATGGTGTTGACCGAGTACACCGCGCCGGTGTCGCTGCCGATCTTCGAGAGGCCGCGCGCGTAGGCCCGCACGCCGAGCGGAAATGCCGCGCCCATGCCCACCGCCGCGGGGAGCGCGCACATGAGCGCCACCAGGAACGACAGGGCCTGAATGGCCGTGACGTGCTGCGAGAAGTGAATGGCCTCGTGGGGGTCGCAGTTGGTGGTCGCGCTGAGCGCGAGGTGCACAAACATGCGAGGGATGCGGTCTTGAAAGAAGTACGTGACGATGGCGCCGGCGGCGATGAGAAGCTGCGTGACGCCGAGCGCCAGCACGGGCCTGCGCCAGGTGGCCGCGATGGAGGTGCCGAGGAGCACCATGATCGTGATCACCGCCCACAGGAGCCGCGACAGGTTGGTCTGGTAGATCACGTACTGGAGCAGCGCGAGGGCCTCGATGGAGCCCGCGACGGCCACCGTGGCGAAGGGCGTGGGGCGCGCGCGCAAGATGGCCGACGCGAGCGCGCTGCCGCCGCCGATGCCCACCAGAAACCCGATGAGAATGATTGAGAACGAGTACACCGACGAGCCGATGACCATGTCGAGCGCGCGGGTGAGGATCACCTCGTAGGCGAGCGCGGCGAAGCCGGAGCCCGCGGCGGCCACGAGGGTGGCGGTGCGCACCATGCTCGAGGTGCCCTCTTCGAGGATCTCGTCGTCGCCCTCGTCGGCCGCGGCCTCGTCGTCGGCGCCCTCGGTCTTCGCGGCTTCGACGGCCTTTACGGGGAGCAGGTCGCGCCACGAGGCGGGCCACTCGCCGCCGAGGAGGGGCTTGCGAAACAGCACGATGAGCAGGGCGAGGGTGAGGTTGGTGCAGCCCGCGATGGCGTTCGTCCACGCGAGGCCGACGCCCGGCAGGAGGAAGAAGCCCGCGAGGAAGGTGCCCGCCACGGCGCCGAAGGTGTTCACCGAGTAGAGGGCGCCCACGCGCTGCCCGAGGCGCCCGCCCTGCTTCACGAAATGCTTCGCCAGAAGGGGGAGCGTGGCACCCATGAGCGTGGTGGGGGGCAACAGAACCAGGGCCACCACCACGAAGCGCAGCAGGGTGAAGACGTCGAAGCGGTTGCCGCCGTGGTTGGTGATCCAGTGCGACACGGGGGGATACACCCCGCGCACCACCACGGGGATGAGCAGCGAGAAGATGCCCACGCCGGCCTCCATGGCCGCGTAGGTGAGAATCGGAAACTTCAACCGGTCGGCGAAGCGGCCGAAGAGAAAGCTGCCGAGCGCGAGGCCTCCCATGAAGGCGCTGAGCACCGTGCTGATGGCCGGTGTCGAGGCACCGAACACGAGCGTGAGCATGCGCGTCCAGATGACCTCGAACACGAGGCCCGAGGCGCCAGAGAGAAAGAAGCACAGGAAGGGTACCAGGAGCGCCTGGAGGCCCGTCTCAGCGCGCTCCGAGGGGGGCGAGGCAGAGGTCGTCGTCACGGGGCGCGGACTCTAGCAGACACCCGCCACGTTCTGTGAATTCGCCATCAGGGCGCGGTCTTCGCGCGCTCCCACGCGGGGGCCGCGTCGATGGACAGCTTGGCGAAGCGGGGCTTCCAATCTCTCTCCCAGGTGCGCTCGACCACGGCGCCGTAGCGCGCGGGCGCCATGAGGCCCCACGCGCGGTCGACGTCGGCGATGGTGTCGAGGCGCTCGGCGTAGGCGGGCGCGTAGCTCCGTCGGATGCGACGGAACCACCCCGGGAGCTCGCGCTCGATCACCCCGCGGAGGGAGGTCGCGTGGGGGGTCTCGAGCATCCATTCGAGGAGCGTCCACCCGAAGGCGCGGTGCCTCACCTCGTCGCGCAAGATGCGGTCGAGGGCCTTGCGCGCCACGGGCACCGTGCAGCCCTCGCGGAGGTTCTTGAAGAGCGGCACGGCCACCGTCTCGCCGAGGCAGAAGGCATCGACGCCCACGCGCAGAATGTCGTGCTCGAGCATCTCGCCCGCGCGGCGCGGGAGGGTGAGCGTGTCGCGCGCCATCGTGGGGCCTTTGGTGCCGCCCGCGGCGAGGTACGTCTCCATGCTGAGCTCGGCGTGCATGAGCTCGTCTTCGACGATGCGCAGGCCGTCGTGAATGAGGTCGGGCGACGCGCCCGCTTGCATGAGCCACAGGGTGAGCTCTTGCGTGAGAACGGCCGAGCGATACTCGGCCTCGACGCGCATCAGCCACTGCTGACGCACGTGGTCGTTGGCCTCTGCGTGGGCGCGGGTGCGGGCTGCCATGCGCGCGATCTTGCCTACGCGTCGGGGCCCGCGTCGAGCACGAGCGGGGGATTGCAGATGAGCGTCGCGTTGCTCCAGTGGCCGGTGCTGTCGCAGCTCGCGTGCGTCTGCCGTCCGCCCGTGGGGCCGCACATGCCGTACATGCACGTGGCGCCCGGCACGGTGCACACCGCGCCGTCGGCGGGCTCGGCGTCGGGGCACGGCGAGGCGTCAGCGGCGGTGTCGCTCGCGGTGTCGCTCGCCGCGTCGGCGGTGGCGTCGGTCACGACGGGCACGTCGGGGGGCGGGTTGCAGCTCACCTCGAGGAGGTCCCACGCGCCGGCGACGCAGCGGGCCGTGATGGTCGGCGACCCGAAGCAGTCGCCGTAGTTGCACGTGAGGGCGCTCGCGCCCGCGGTACACGCGCTACCGCGCAGGGGCGCCGCGGCGGGGCACATCGTCGGGGCGGCGTCGGGCGGCGTGGTCACATCGGACGCGTCGGCCACGTCGATGATGACCACGTCGGGCGGGGGCGGGTTGCACGTGCCGATCTGCGACTCCCACACGCCGTTGACGCAGCGCGCGGTGCCTTCGCCCCCGGTCGCGCAGGTGTACGAGCACGAGCCGAGCGACGCGGTGCACGCGCTCCCGTGCGTGGGAGCCCATGTGGGGCACTCGATCAACGGCGGGTTGGTGATGACCTGCGGCTCGCTGCTACACCCGGTGTTGAGCGCGCCGACGGTGGCGGCGACGGTGACCACGAACGATGCCCGGAGCGACCTTCGATGCTGCATGAAGCCTTCTTTACACGCCTCGTGCCGCGCACAAAATAGGCGTCTGCGCCGCACCGTGCGCCCCTGCGCGTGACATGCGGGCCCACGGTGTGGCCCGCGCTGGCACAACGGGCCGATGGTCAACGGCGGTGAGAGCCTCTATGGTCGCGGGCCTCTCGATGCCGCCACCTCGCAACACCGTCTCAGGCAAGTACGTGCTCGCCGCCGCGCTGGGGCTGAGCCTCTTCATCGCCATTGGCGTGATGCTCGTCGCGCTAGTGACGCGGCGCCCGCCGGCGCCGCCGCCGATGCCTCGCAACGACGCGCCTCGGAGCGAGGGGCTACCAGTCGCCGCCCAGCGCCTCGAGCTCCGCGCGTAGCAGCGCGATGGCGCGGGCGTGGAGTCGACTCGCCCAGCTCTTGCTGAGGCCCATGGCGCGCCCCGCCTGCTCGATGGTCTGCGCTTCGAAGTACACCGACTGCACCACGCGCCGCTCGCGCTCGGGGAGCTTCGCGATGGCCTCGACGAAGCGCGTCGAGAGCTCGGTGTGCTGCAGCGCGCTCTCGGGGTCGGGCGCCGTGACGGGGGCCGTCTGCGCGGCGATCTCGGCGAGGGTGCAGGTGGTGGCGATCTCCCCGACGATGGACGCGAGCTGCTGCGCGGCGTCGGCCTGCGAGGCGGGCGCGGGGGCGTTGCCGAGGCGCTGCTCGACGAGGCTGTCGACGGCGGCCTCGGCGGCGGCGCGGGCGCGGTACACGGGGTGGTCCGAGGCCACGTCGCGCACGTAGTCGAGGATGGCGCCGCGGATGCGATAGTGGGCGAAGGTGGTGAACTGCGCGCCGCGGGTCGCGTCGTAGCGCTGCGCGGCGTCGACGAGGCCCGCGTTGGCGGCCGAGACGATGTCGTCGACGGGGACGCCGCGGGGGAGGTCGCGCAGGGCCTGCAGGGCGAGGCGGCGCGCGTACGGAAGCGTCTTCTCGATCAGCGCGGCGCGGTCTTTGTCGCTCGTCGCGGCCATCGTGCGGCGCGCATGGTCGCGGCATCCCGCGCGGCGGGTCAAGCCCTCGTTGGCGCCGCGTAGGGCGCGCGGGTGCGCGAGGTCTGCAGCGCCCAGAGGCCGACGGAGAGAAGAACGAAGCACGCCCACTGGGCGGGCGTGAGCCCGAGGTGGCGCACGTCGCCTTCGGCGCCGAGGTCGGTGGCGCGCATGAAATCCAACGGGAAGCGCAGGAGGGCGTAGGCGACCGCGAGGGCGCCGGAGATCATGCCGGGGCGCGCGGTGCGGCGCGACACACCGAGCACGAGCGCGAGGAGCAGCGGGGTGAGCGCGAACTCGATGAGCCCGAGGTCGTAGCGGGCTCCGTCGGGGAAGCGCACCGCGAGCCACGCGTCGGTGAGGTGACCCTTGTGGTCGTGCGCGACGGCGCAGCCCGCGCGGCCGAAGAGCCACCCGACAGGGAAGGCGTACGTGCAGAGGTCGGTGTACACCCACGGGTCGACCTTCTTCAGGTGGATGTACGCGAGGCCGCCGATGAAGGCCCCTGCCACGCCGCCGAAGGACGAGAGCCCGTGGTGCACCTTCACGAGCTCGAGCGGGTCGTGCAGGGCCACCGCGGGGTGGTAGGCGAGCACGTCGAAGAGGTGCCCGAAGAAGAAGCCGCCCGCGAAGACGCAGAGCACGAAGAGGTCGATCTGCTGCGCGGGGCAGAGGCCGAGCGACTTCGCGCGCTTCGCGACCACGGCGTGGCCGGCGATCACGCCGAGGGCCACGAGGAGCCCGAAGGTGTGAAACTGCATGCCGGCGATCGTGAAGGTCGCGATGTCGAGGTAGGGGATCACAGGGGTGCGGCACACTACTCCACGCGTCCGTCGGCGTGGAGCGTGACCGTCACCATGCCCGCGAGGTCGGTGCGCCGCAGGTCGATGTGACGCGCGCGCATTCTCTCGACCACCGACGGGTGCGGGTGCCCGAAGGGCGACGGGTGCCCGCAGCTCACGAGCGCCACACGCGGTCGCAGCGCGTCGAGAAACACCTCGGTGCTCGACGTGCGGCTCCCGTGGTGCCCGACCTTGAGCACGTCGACGCGCCCGAGGCGCGGGAGCAACGCGCGCTCTCCGGCCTTTTCGAGGTCGCCGGGGAGCAGGGCGCTCGCGCGTCCCACCGTGATGCGCAGCACGAACGATGCGTCGTTGGGGGGCGTCTCGTCGAGGGCGCCGGGGCACGGCGCGAGCACCTCGATCCACGCGCCGTGAAACCACAGCGGAGGCCCACACAGCCGCGCCGGGCCCAACACCGGAACACCCTGTCTACGAGCCCTTTGGAGCGTCTCGGCGTAGGCGCCGGTGTACCCGAGTGACGTACCCTGTCCAGTGTCCCACAGCTCGCCGACGCGCACCGCGTCGAGCACGGCGGGGAGGCCGCCCGCGTGGTCGGGGTGCGGGTGCGAGAGCACGACGGCGGCGAGGTGATCGCGTCGTCGCTGTGCGAGCCAGGGGACGACCTCGTGGGCGCCGGGGTCGGGTCCGCCAGTGAGGGCGCCGCCGCCGTCGATGAGCATGGCCTCTCCATCGGGGAGCTCGACGACGATCGCGTCGCCCTGGCCTACGTCGATGGCCGTGATGCGAAGCACGCCCGTGGGGTGGAGCTTGTGTCGGTGGGCGAGCTCCATCGCGCCGAGCGTAAGTGTGCCCGCGAGGGCGATGCGGGCGGCGGTCTTCGCGCGGCGTCCGCAGGCGGCGATGATGAACACGGTGGCGACGACCCACTGCGCGGGCGTAGGCGCGGGCAGCGCGAGCGACGCGAGGGGCAATCGGAGCGCGACGCTTGGGAGGGCGAAGAGGGCTCCGAGGAGGGCGCCCGCGAGCCTCCCGACGAGGGCCACGACGCGCGCGGGGAGCACGGCCTCGAGGGCTACGAGGGTGAGCACGGCGGGGAGCATGAGGGCCTCGCCCACGGGTGCTGCGATGGCGTTCATCACCGAGGCCGTGAGGGGCGCGCGGCCGAAGTGCCACGCGAGCGCGGGCATCACCGCGAGGCCCACACGCGTGCTGGCGGCGAGCGCGGAGGCGAGCTCGTGGAGGAGGTAGCGCGCGAGCGACGGCGCGTCGGGGGCGTCGCGCGAGGTGCCGCGCGCGAGGGCCCACGAGGCCACGACCGAGAGCACCCAGCCGATGTCGACGACGAGCACCGGGTCGCACGCGGCCATGGCGAGGGCCACGAGGGCGACGGCCGACTCGCCGTGCGTCTTGCGGCCCGCGAGGGTGGCGAGCGACGTGAGCGCGGCGGTGATGAGCGCGCGCATCGACGACGGCGCCTCGCCGGTGACCATGATGAAGAAGCCCACGATCGGGAGCGGGAGCACCGCCGCGAGCCTGGGCGCGTAGCCGCGCATCGCGAGCCACGG
>CAISKJ010000453.1 GCA_903885885.1 uncultured delta proteobacterium | reverse complement strand
GCGGGCGCCGCCGTTGGCGGCCATGCGGGCGGGGGCCTGCACGGCGGGGGCTGCCCGCACCACGGGGGCGACGGAGCACTCGCGCACGAGCTCCTCGGCGAGCTGCACGGGCTCGACGCCGAGGGTGGCGGCCCACGAGGCGAGGGCGGTCTTGGGCTCGACGAGCGCGGCGGCGATGAGGTGCGTGCCCAGCATGTCGGGCGAGCCGGTCATCTCCGAGAGCTTGCGGGCGCGGTTCTGCACGCGGTCGAAGAGGCCCTCGGGCTCGTCGTGGGCGCGGCCCGCGGCGCGGAGGTCTTGCGTGCGGACGCCCCGCGCGCGGAGGCGTCGGGCGAGCTCCGACGAGGTCTCGAGCACGGCCGCGAGGAGGTGCAGCGTGCCGGCGCGCGCGCGGCGCTCTTGTGCGATGACGTGGGCGCGGTCCACAACGGTCTTCGCGGTCGGGCTCCAGACTGCCATGGCCGACGCTCGTGGCACGCCGCGGCGCGGGAGCGCCAGTTTCCGGCAGCGCGCGATCGGTGTCTTCGGGGGCTTCACCGCGCGGCGCGGACCGGCATAGACTCCGCGGCCTCTCACTACGCCCTACGGAGAACCTCGCACGATGCGTCGCTTCGTCTCGCTCGCCTTCGCCCTCGCTGCCTCGATGGTCACGCTGCCCGAGGCGCCGCACGCGCAGTCCAACGGCGCGATCGTGTTCGTGACGCGCCGTCCGCCGCGCGAGCTGCACGGCAACATCCGCTCGTGGGCCAACGGCTCGCGCGCGACCAGCTACGCCGAGGACACCACCTCGCACGTGTGGCGCGTGCAGTTCATGGCCTTTCTCGCGCGCGCGCCGGGCACCCGCGAGGTCACGCTGGTGTTCTACAAGCTCGAGGGCCGCACGCGGCGCTACATCTCCAACGAGTCGGTGTCGCTGTCGAACCCCACCGACGCGATCTTCTATCACCAGACCGTGCTGCACCGCGGGCCCGACGAGTTCATGCCGCAGGAGAACTACGAGGCGGCGATCACCGTGTCCGACGCGCGCGGCCAGCACGAGATCGCGCGCGGGCGCATCGGCCTCACGGGCGTGATCGAGCGCCGATCGGGCGTGGTCGATTTCACCGCGCCGGGCGGGCCCACCGCGCAGTGAGGGCGTCTCTCGGGCCGTAGCCCGGCGGGTGAACCCTCATCGTTCCCCACATTCTCGTCGGGCGCGGCGCAAGGCCCAACAGCCGCGGATTGGCTGCCGTCTCGGAGCGCCCCGTCACTCCGTCCCGTCGCCCCGATCACAGCACGCGCGCGTGAGCGCGCTCTGCCGCGGAGCGTTGCGCGCTGGCCTTCACGGTCGATGCGCCTGGAGGGGGAGGCGCCCCGTTTCGTTTCGCGGTCCGCGTGTGCCCTCCTCCGTGTCGCGCACGTCGACGATCGCGTAGCGCGCGGCGGGCGCCCGACGGCAGAGCGCGCTCACGCGCGCGTGCTGTGATCGGGGCGACGGGACGGAGTGACGGGGTACTGCGAGCGACCGCAAAACCGAACGTTTCGACGAGCGCGGCGCCCGAAACAAATCTCGGGAACGATGAGGGTTTTCAACCCGCGGGAGCGAAATGACTTTCTACAAGGTGTTTCAGCCCGGCGTGCCGCCCATCGGGCCAGGCGCTCCCCTACGGCCCCGTCGGCAGCGCGTCGGGGTCGTCGTGGTGCTCGGCCGCGGGCTGCGCCGTGCGAATGGCGGGCGTGTCGTCGGCCACGTCGTCGAGTTCGGGGTCGGCGCCCGCGGGCGGAACCGACGGGTCGGGCGTGTCGATGGGGTTCGCCGTCGGTGTGTGCGGGCGCGCCGCGGGGGGCGGGTGCGACTCGGAGCCGTAGCGCGGGCGCTCGCCGGGCCGCGACCAGTCGACCCAGTAGGCCGACGCGTCGCGCGTATCCATGTGAATGAACACCGACCGCGGATAGAACCCGCAGCCCGTGTTGGCGAAGGTGCGGCAGTAGTCGCGCGCCACGCGGTTGGAGACCCCCTCGACGCGAAAGTCGATCGCGTGGCCGAGGTTGTGCCGCGAGTGCGGGGTGTACTGCGCGCGGCGCCGCGGGCGAAAGCACGAGATCACCTCGACGGTGCGCCCGCCGAAGTGGTCGCTGAACAGGGCCACCTGGCGCATGAGCCGCGGGTCGATGGCGTGCGTGGCGCCGTTCGACGCGCGCAGAAACGACCGCATGCGCTGCCGCGTGACGGGCCCGATGCGACGCAGGTCGACGGTGATGCGCTCGTCGTCGGCGACGCGCTTCATGTGAACGACGCCGGGGTGCGCGGGCCTGCCCCAGCGGCCGCCGGGGCGGCGGTTGTCGTTCGCCGCGGGCGTCGGGTGCGCCGCGGGCGTCGGGTGCGCCGCGGGCGTCGGGTGCGC
>CAISKJ010000452.1 GCA_903885885.1 uncultured delta proteobacterium | reverse complement strand
CCAACGGCTGCTGCGCGAGGGCGTCGCGGTGCGCCCCGCCCACGACGTGCTCGAGGCCTTCGCGCGCCACGCGCCGCGCGAGGCGAGCGCCGCGGCGCTCACCGAGCGCGTGCGGGCCTCGCTGCGCGCGCGCATCACCCACGCGCGCTGCGTCGACGGCGCGCTGTCGGCCCTCGCGCTGCACCCGGTGATCGAAGACGCGCTGCGCGACCACGCCGCGCGCAGGCCGTGGGAGCGCCCCGCGGCGGACCTCGCCGACGACCTCGTCGCGGCCGTGCGCGCGGTCGCGGGCGACGCGCAACACCCGGTGATCGTGACCGACGCGGCCGTGCGGTGGTACGTGCGCGCGGCGCTCGAGGAGGCCCTCCCGGGCGCGGTGGCCGTCGCGCGGGTCGAGCTCGAGCCCGACGTGGCGGTCACGACCGTTGCGGTCGTTTCGCCCGAGTGACACGGAACGTCAACCGCGGGGATTGACGAGCGCCGGGCTCCTATGGCCCCCTCTGCGCCCACACTGAGGGAGGCACAGAGAGGCTCTATGGCAATCGAGGTCGACTCCAACTGCCCGGGCGCGTCGCAGTACAAAGTCCACGGGGACTACAACGCGATGCTCAACCAGACGAACATCGGCGCGAACAACAACAAGTTCTACGTGATTCAGGTGCTCGAGAAGGGCGGCAAGTACTTCGCGTGGAACCGCTGGGGGCGCGTCGGCGAGGTGGGGCAGAGCGCGCTCAAGGGACCGTTCGCGACGCCCGACGGCGCCATCAAGGAGTTCTCGGCGAAGTTCAAGGACAAGAGTTCGAACAGCTGGGACGACCGTAAGAACTTCAAGGCCAAGGCGGGCAAGTACTCGCTCATCGAGATCGACACCGAGGCCGACTCTTCGAAGAAGAGCGAGACCGAGAAGAAGCTCGCCGACCTCGCCGCCGCCAAGCCCGCCGTGGCCGCGCCGCCGAAGCCCGTGTACGCCCCCTCGGCGCTCGGCCCCGAGCTGCAGAACTTCGTCAAGCTCATCTTCGACAAGAACATGTTCCAGAGCGCGATGGCGTCGTACGAGATCGACGTCCGCAAGATGCCCCTCGGGCAGCTCTCGAAGTCGCAGGTGCAGAAGGGCTTCGACGCCCTCGACGAGGTCGAGAAGGCCCTCAGCGCCAACAACGCGGGCGGCCTCATGCAGGCCACGTCGCTGTTCTACACGGTGATTCCGCACGACTTCGGGCGCCGCAAGCCGCCGGTGATCAACTCGCCGGAGACGCTTCAGAAGAAGCGCGACATGCTCAACGTGCTCGCCGACATCGAGGTGGCCCTCGGCCTCGAGAAGAAGACCGAGACCGTCGCCCCGTCGGAGCTGCTCCCCAACCCCCTCGACGCCAACTACGGCACCCTCAAGTGCGGCCTCGAGTACGTCGACCCGAAGAGCGACGAGTTCGCATACATCTCGCGCTACCTCGACTCGACGAAGGACAAGAACCACTACTACAAGCCGTCGATCGTCGACGTGTTTCGCCTCGACCGCCAGGGCGAGGCCGCGCGCTTCGCCGCGCACGACACCATCGCCGAGCGCAAGCTCCTGTGGCACGGCACCAACGTCGCGGTGGTGGCCGCCATCCTCGGCACGGGCCTGCGCATCATGCCCCACTCGGGCGGCCGCGTCGGTCGGGGTATGTACTTCGCCTCGGAGAACGGCAAGTCGATTCAGTACATCGGCCCGTCGGGCGACACGGCCATCATGTTTCTGGCCGAGGTGGCCCTCGGCAAGGAGCACTCGATCTGGCAAGACGACTCGTCGCTGCGCGTCGCCCCCAAGGGCTTCGACAGCATCGTGGCGCGCGGCCACACCGAGCCCGACCCCACCGAAGACATCTCGTGGACCTTCGACGGCAAGAAGGTCACCGTGCCGCAGGGCGCGCCCATCAAGCAGAAGCAGTGGCAGAAGAGCTCGTTCACGCACTCCGAGTACCTCGTGTACTCCGAGAGCCAGGTGCGGCTCCGCTACGCGCTTCGCATCAAGATCCGATAGCGCAACGTCGAAGATCCGGCGCGCACGAGGCGGGGCGGCTGCGATACCATGGCGTCGCCCATGCGCAGACCCGACGCCGCGCCCCCCGTCCCCGCTGCCGATTCTAGCGAGCTCGCGTCGACCCTCGCGCTCGCGCACACCGTCGACACCTCCGTCGGGGCCCACGAGCCCGAGGGGCCCTTCGCCGACCGCGTCCCGCTGGCCGAGCCCTACCGCGATCAGGGCGAGGTCGCGCGCGGCGGCATGGGCTCGGTGCGCAGCGCGTGGGACAGCGGGCTCGAGCGCCACGTGGCGGTGAAGATCGTCTCGCCGCGCCTCTCGAACGACCCCGTGGCCCTGCAGCGCTTCGTCGAAGAGGCGCGCATCACCGCGCAGCTCGACCACCCCAACATCGTGCCCGTGCACCTGCTCGCGCGCGCCCCCGACGAGAGCCCGTGCCTCGCCATGAAGCTCGTGCGAGGCCGCACGCTCTCGGCCCACCTCGCCACGCTCCCGGCGCCGCCGTG
>CAISKJ010000451.1 GCA_903885885.1 uncultured delta proteobacterium | reverse complement strand
TGCGCCCGATGCCCCGCGGCCCGACGCGGGCCTCGATGGGCCCGGCTGCGACGCCGACCTCGCCACGAGCCCGCTCCACTGCGGCGCGTGCGGCCGCGCCTGCGCGTCGGGCGAGGTCTGCACCGCGGGGCGCTGCGTCGCACCGATGCCGATGTGCCCGCCGGTGTGCGCCACCGCGGCCGACTGCGCGGCGTGCAGCCGTCCGGGCGATCCTGGCGCCTACTGCTGCATGTCGAGCGTGTGCGTGTACGTCGCGACGGGCGCGTGCATGGCAGGCCCCGACGCGTCGGCGGGGAGCGACGTGATGATGCTCCCCGAGGGGTCGGCGGGCGACGTGCTCTCGGGCGACGACGCGCCTCCGATGCGCGACGCGGACACCACGGGCCCCGGCTAGGGCACGTCGTTGTAGGTCACGGCGTCGAGGTCGAAGCGGCCGTAGGCGAGGTCCCCTTCGGGCGCGAGCCACACGGTCTCGCCGAAGGCCGGGAGGCGCACGCCGCCGAAGTCGCGGTGGTCGCGCAGCGGCGTCGACCACGGAAGGTTGCGAAAGGTCTTTCCATCGGCCGACTGCGAGCGATCGTCGGAGAGAAAGCCCACGAGGTCGCCCGCGGCGTCGAAGCGGAGCCGCGCGCGCACCGTGTTGCCCGCGTGCGTGTAGGCGGCCTCGACGGAGCGCGCGTCGATCGGCGTCCAGCGTACGTCGGCGTCGACGAGGGCGCCCGGCGCGAGCACGCACAGGTCGTTGAAGAGGGTCACCGTCTCGGCGCGGTTCATCGCGGGGCCGCCCATCTTCACCACGTCGACGAGTGAGGCGGCGCGCACCACAATCGTGGCCGACGACCCCACGAAGCGATGCAGCGCCGTGCACGGCACGCCGTACATCTTCGTCTCCATGAGAAAGAGGCGCGACGGCGGGTCGTAGCGGTTCACCTGCTCCGAGCGAAAGGGCATCCACGCGGCCTTCGGGGCGCCGCGAAACAGCCCGTGGAAGCGCGCACGCACCGCGCGTACGCGGGCTCTGCCCAGCACGCCGATGCGCCGCAGCCAGGCCTGCACGAGCGGCGGATGGGGCGCGAGGTCGGCCTCGGTCACGCACGCGGGCGCCGCGCGCGCGGGCTCGACCCGCGCAACGTCTGCGAGATACTGCGCACGCAGGCTCGGGCCCCGAATCGATTCGAAGAGCGCTCGCAACATGACCCGCTGCGAGTGCAACGCGCAGGCCGCGCCGCGCTCACCGCCGCGTGCACGCGACGCGCGTCGTGAGCGTGTGCGCGCCCGCCGCGAGACGCGTCGATTGTCGCACCACGGGGTGCGTCTCGCCGGGGCTGTACTGGTCGAAGTGCGGCGCCGTCTCCCGCGTCACCGCCGGGGCCTCGCCCTCTTGCGTGGCGGTGCAGCGCAGGGCGTCGCGCGTCCACGCGAAGCCGGTGGCCTCGAGGGCGCCGCGCAGGTGCCAGTGCCACGCCACGTCGCGCGCCGCGCCCGTCACCTCGACGCGGTCGCGCACCACCATCGCCCCCGCCTCGATGGCGAGAGACCGCGACACCGTCACGCCGTCGCCCGCGAAGCTCGCCGCCAGCGCGCGCGCGTCGCCCGAGAGCGTCGCGTCGGGGCCGCCCGTGCCCGCGGGCGCCGCGCGGTCGAGAACGCCCTCGACGGTGATCACGCTGCTCGCGTCGCCGCGGGCGAGGGGGCCGCGGTCGTCGTAGGCGCCGTAGCCCGACGCGCCCAGCATGAGCGATCCGTCGACGACGAAGGTGAGCGCGAGCGGATCGGGCCGCTCGTGGCCCGCGTGGGCCTCGCCGTGCTCGGCGACCATGAAGGCCTCG
>CAISKJ010000450.1 GCA_903885885.1 uncultured delta proteobacterium | reverse complement strand
CGGCGATGGCGCTGGCCGCCTCGGGGGGCTGGCAGCGCTACGCCCTCGCCGCGATGGCCGCGCTGGTGGCCCCCGCGGCGGAGGAGCTGTTCTTCCGCGGGTGGCTCCAGCACGCGCTCACGCGGGACCTTCCTCCGTGGGCGACGCGGTGGTCCTTCGTGGTGACGGCGGCGGTGTTCGCGGTGATGCACGCGGGCGAGCCCGTGGCCCCGGTGCTCGCGGCGGGCCTCGCCGTGGGCGCCCTCATGGCGCACAGCCGCAGGCTCGCGGCGGGCCTCGCGTTTCACCTCGTGAACAACGGCCTCGCGGTGGCCGTGGCCCTGGGCTGGCTCTGAGAGCTCCGGCGGTTGCCAGCCGCGATTGCTGTTTGACAAGTGGCAAGCGCGGTCTGATACTGCGCACCCATGAAGAGCACGTTGGCGGATCGGGTCCGCGCTGCGATGGAGCACGCGGGGCTCAACCAGAAGCAGGTCGAAGAGGGGGCCGGTCTGTCGCTCGGGTACATGAGCCGCGTGCTGCACGGGCAGCGCGAGCGCATCGACGCGGCGCGCCTCGACCGCATCGCGAACGCGTGCGGCGTCGACTTCGAGTGGCTCTCGACGGGCAAAGGGGCGATGACGGCGCGGCGCGCGGCCGAGAGCGCGCCCGAGGCGCCCGCGGCGGCGCCCGAGCGCGAGGGCCCCAACCCCCTCGAAGACGCGCTGGCGGCGGCCTTCCGGCAGGGGAGCTTCGCGCTGGCCGACCTCGACGCGGTGCGGGGCCTGGTGCGCAACGGCGCGGCCCTCCTGCGCGACAAGGAGCACCTCGTCGACGCGGCGCGGTCGTGGCTGCACGCGGCGGCGGCGCTGCGCAAGGCGTCTACGCCGGTGACCTTCGCGACGCTCGCGTGGCAGGTGACCACCCTCGGGTCGGCGCGCGCGGGCGGGGCCTTCGAGCGCCGCGACGCGGCCCTCAACCACGAGGCGCAGCGGGAGCTCCAGGCGCTCGGGGCCGAGGCGCCGCGCGAGGCGGTGCGCGTCCCTCGCAAGCGGTGACATATCCTGTCACTCGCGGGCGCGCTGCGCAGACGGGGTGCGCGCGGGTGTCGACGGCCGAGCTGCTTGAAATGTAGGGGTTTCGCGTCGTCGTGGCGGGGGGCGTCGCGGCGCGCGGGGCCATTGTCAGCGCGGCGCAGAGGGCTTCAACTGAGGACCGACCGTGCGTCACGAAGCAATCAACGAGACCGGGCTCGGATGGGATCAGCGCGAGGCGGCGGCCGAGAGCCTCTTGCGTCTGGCGAGGCTCGACGGCGTGGTGGCGCCGCCCTTGAAGGCCGTGGTGGCCGCGCTGGGGTGGAAGCTCTCGGCGGGCGTTCCCCACGGGGCGCACGGGTGGATCGTGCCCGAGGCGAGCACCATTCACATTGACACCAAGGGGTCGCGCGAGGCGGTGAACCTCCGCGTGGCGCACGAGCTGGGGCACCTCGCGGCGATGCTGGCGTGCGTGGCCCACGACGAGGCCGACGCCGACGCGATCGGCACGGCCATCGCGGTGCCGCGCCGCTGGGTGCGCCACACGGTGCGCCAGGTGGGGTGGGACGCGCCGCGCCTCGCCGCCGCGTACCCCGACGCGCAGCCCCTCGAGGTGGTGACGCGCGTGGCCGTGATCGCGGGCGGCGCCGCGGTGATCTACGTCGCGGGCTACCGCTCCGTGGCCGTGATCGGCGAGCGCGGCGACATCCCCGTGCTGCCGGGCGAGCGCGAGGTCGTGCGGGTGATCCGCGCGTCGCGGCGCCCGCGGCCCATGGTCGACGAGCGCACGGGCCTCCACGGCTGGCCCATGCCCGGCCCCTACGGCACCGCCGTGGTGCTCATGGCGTCGCCCGAGGCCGTGGCGAGCTGGTAGATATGCCAATTAACAAACTGACATTTGGTGATTGACAATTAGCCGGGGCGGACGTACAGATAGGGGTGTGAGCGGCGGCGGTGCTGAGCTCACACACAAAGGGGTGTAGAGCGGTCATGAGTGCGCAGATCGGTTGGGGGGCGCGTCGTGGGGGCGGTGGGTCCGCGGGCGCGCCGGGGTGCGACGGTGCGCCGGCCGACGAGGCGGCGCGGCAGGCGTGGGACGAGCGCGCGGCGGCGGCCCTCGCGGCGCAAGACGACGCCGAGGTGCTCGCGCGGCGCTGGGGGCCCGAGCCCGAGTTCATGCTCGCGGGGGCCTACCATGCGTGCTGAGCGCTTCGTGGTGCGCTGCGGGGTGTGCGGCACGGCCTACACCGCGCGGAGCTGGCACTGGCTCGAGTCGCTGGGGCTCGAGCGCTGGGGCCTCGGCGGCGGCGCGACGGTGGAGCTGCGGCAGTGCGCGGTGCCCGGGTGCTGCAACACGCTCACGCGGATGAGCGAGGTGTCCATCGCGGCGGCGTGCGTGGGCGGCGAGGCGGCCAACGACGTGCGGTGACGGGGCGGGGCGGGGCGGGG
>CAISKJ010000449.1 GCA_903885885.1 uncultured delta proteobacterium | reverse complement strand
TCGGCGTGGTGGGCGTCATCACCGCGTGGAACTTCCCCGTGTACAACCCCAACCGCGCGGTGAGCTCGGCCCTCGCCGCGGGGTGCACGGTGGTGCTGCGCCCGTCGGAGTTCACGCCCCGCTCGGCCTTCGACTACGCGCGCGCCTTCGCCGACGCGGGGCTCCCGCCGGGCGTGCTCAACGTGGTCCACGGCGACCCCGCGGGCATGGCGCAGGCGATGCTCGACGACCCGCGCTGCCGCAAGATGGCCTTCACGGGCTCTACGCGCGTGGGCAAGCTCTTGATGGACGGCGCCTCGCGCACCATCACGCGCCTCTCCCTCGAGCTCGGCGGCAACGCGCCGGTCATCGTGATGCCCGACGTCGACGTGGCCGCCGTCGCGCGCGGGGCCGTCACCGCCAAGCTCCGCAACGCGGGCCAGGTGTGCATCGCGCCGCAGCGCTTCTACGTGCACGCCTCCGTGGTCGAGGCCTTCACCGCGGCCGCGCGCGAGGCCATGGAGCGCGAGGTGCTCGGCCCCGCGCTCGACGCGCGCACCACCGTGGGGCCGCTCATCAACGCCGCCCAGCGCGACCGCGTCGCGCACCTCGTCGACGCCTCCGTGGCCGCCGGGGCGCGCGTCGTCACGGGCGGCAGCGCGCCCGCGCGCAAGGGGTATTTCTACGCGCCCACGATCCTCGCCGACGTGCCCGCCGAGGCGCCCGCCCTGCGCGACGAGCTCTTCGGGCCGGTGATGCCCGTGGTGCCCTTCGACACGCTCGACGAGGCCCTCGCGCGCGCCAACGACACCGAGTACGGCCTCGCCGCCTACGTGTGGACGCGCGACCTGCGCGCCGCCACGCGCGCCTCGGAGGCGCTCGCGTTCGGGCTCGTGGGCGTCAACGACTGGTACCCCGTGGCGGCCGAGGCCCCCTTCGGCGGCGTGAAGCAGTCGGGCATGGGCCGCGAGTCGGGCCTCGAGGGCGTGCTCGAATACCTCGACGTGAAGGCCCGCTTCGTGGGCCTCGGCTGACCGGCGCGAACGACGCTTGACGCGGGTCGGCCAGTTGCGTGAGAAGCTCGAAGGATCGTGGCAACCCGATTCGAATCGACGCACGTGGCCGTGGTGGGCGCGGGTGTTTCAGGGCTCGCGGCGGCGTGCGAGATCGCGCGCGCGGGGCGCAAGGTGGTGGTGCTCGAGGCGAGCGAGCGCATCGGGGGGCGGCTCCTCACGCACGCGCTCGCCGACGGCACCACCTTTGATCTGGGCGGCCAGTGGATCGCGCCGCGCGAGACGATGCCGCGCGTCAACGCCCTCCTCGAGCGGTACAAGCTGCGCACGTTTCATCAGGTCGACTCGGCCCGGATGGACCTCACGACGCACAAGCTCTCCACCCTGTCGCGCATGACCAAGGCCGAGTGGGAGTGGTTCCTCGCCAAGCTCGATGAGCTCGCCGCGTCGGTCAACGTCGAGGCGCCCGCCGAGACCGCCGACGCGAAGGCCCTCGACAGCGTCTCCGTCGAAGAGTGGAAGCGATCCAACCTCGACTCGCCCTACCTGCGCGACATCTTCGATCAGATCGTGCGCACCGAGTTCACGCTCGAGCCCAAAGACGTCTCGATGCTGTACTTCCTCTTCTGCGTGAAGTCGTCGGGGGGCATCGAGACGATGTTCAGCTCCGACGGCGGCTCGCACACCATGCGCGTGGCCGAGGGGCTCGCCGCCCTGTGCGACCGCATGGCGGCCGAGCTCGGCGACCGGGTGCTCCTCGGGTACCAGGTGTACGACGTGATCCAGCGCCCCGATGGGGTTCGCATCGTGGCCGAGGGGGCCATCATCGAGTGCGAGCGGGTCATTCTCGCGCTGCCCCCCAACCAGACGCAGCGCATCGACTTCGACCCCATGCTCCCGCGCCGCCGCATGTGGCTCATGCAGCGCCTCGAGATGGGCACCGTGATCAAGTGCTTCGCCCTCTACGAAACGCCCTTCTGGCGCGGCCGCGAGGTGCAGGTGGTGGCCCCCGAGCTCATCGTGCTCGACCACACCCTCGACGCCTCGACGCCCGCCGAGGGCGACCGCCCCGCGCACCACGCCCTCGTGGCCTTCATCGGCGGCGACGACGCCATCGTGTGGTCCGACCGCAGCCCCGAGGAGCGCCGCGCGGTGGTGCTCGACTCGCTCGCGCGCGTGCTCGGCCCCGAGGCCCTGCACCCCATCGACTACTTCGACCACGACTGGCTCGCCGAGCCATTCATCGGCGGCGGATACTCGTGCTACGCGCCGCCCGGCGTGGTCACCGCGGGCCTCGAAGACCTCGCGAAGCCCATCGGGCGCATCCACTTCGCGGGCTCGGAGACGGCGCGGGCCTACCAGGGCTACGTCGAGGGCGCCCTCGAGGCCGCCGAGCGCGCCGCGCAAGAGGTGCTCACCGCCCTCGTGCACGACACGGTGTAGCGCCTCAGCCGCCCGCGGCCACGGGCGCCGTCGCGGGCGCCGCCGCCGGGGCCCTCCCGCGAAACTCGTAGTAGTACCGAAGCACCTGTCGCACGTAGTGCTGCGTCTCGTCGTAGGGGGGCACGCCGCTGTAGCGAATCACGGCGCCCGCGCCGGCGTTGTAGGCCGCCACGGTGAGCACCAGGTCGCCGTTGAAGGTGTTGGCCAGGAGGCGCAGAAAGCGCGTGCCGCCGAGGATGTTCTGCCGCGGGTCGAAGGGGTCGCCCACGTTCATGCTCGCGGCCGTGGCGGGGAGCAGTTGCATGAGCCCCATGGCGTTCGAGGTCGACACGCTGAAGGGGTTGAAATCACTCTCCTGCTTGATCACCGCGCGAATGAGCGCCTCGGGGAGCTGGTAGAGCTGCGAGGCCTCGCGAATCATGGCGTCGAAGCGCGTGAAGCGCTCGGGGTCGCGCGCGGTCTCGAGGTACTGCGAGCGCGTCTCGGCGCTGGCCGACGGCGACGGCGGCATGGTGATCACCTGCGCGGTCGACGCGGGCGTCGGAGGGTGCAACGGCTGGTCGCGCGACGAGATGAACACCCGCGCCTCGGGGCGCCGGCGCGCGGGCACGTTGGTGAAATGCAGCGAGCCGTCGGCGGCGCGCGACATCCAGATCTGCGCGTGCGCGGTGACGGGCGCCATCATCGCGGCCAGCATGAGAGATCGGAGCGTCGGGGAGCGCACGGCGTCGAGTGTACCCAACGTCCGCGAGATCAAGCCAATTCCTGCGCGTTCACATGGTTGGCACGCACGCGCGATGGAGATAGCGTCGCGCGCCATGCGGATCACCACGGACTACCTGGTTCTGGGCAGCGGCATCGCGGGCCTCACCTTCGCGCTGCGCGCCGCCGAGCACGGCGAGGTCGCGATCGTCACGAAGCGCGGCCGGGCCGACTCGGCCACCAACTGGGCCCAGGGCGGCATCTCCGCGGTGCTCGACCCCACCGACACCTTCGAAGCCCACGTGAACGACACGCTCGCCACCGGCGCCGGGCTCTCGAAGCCCGACATCGTCGAGATCTGCGTGCGCGACGCGCCCGACCGCATCCGCGACCTCATCGCGATCGGCACCGCCTTCTCGAAGACCCGCGACGGCCACCCCTCGGGCTTCGACCTCGGCCGCGAGGGCGGCCACAGCGCGCGGCGCGTCATTCACGCCGGCGACATCACGGGCCGCGAGGTCGAGCGGGCCCTGTTGCAGGCCGCCGAGGCCAACCCCCGCATTCGCTTCTTCGAACAGCACATGGCCGTCGATCTCATTACGCTGTCGAAGTTTGGCGGCCCCGACGTGTGCGTGGGCGCCTACGTGCTCGAGAAGCAGACGGGCCAGGTGCACACCTTTCTCGGGCGCGCCACGGTGCTCGCCACGGGCGGCGCGGGCAAGGTCTACCTCTACACCTCCAACCCCGACGTGGCCGCGGGCGACGGCATCGCCATGGCCTACCGGGCGGGCGCCGAAATCGCCAACATGGAGTTCTATCAGTTTCACCCGACGGTGCTCTATCACCCGCAGGCGCGGAGCTTTCTCATCTCCGAGGCGCTGCGCGGTGAGGGCGGCGTGCTGCGCCTCGAAGACGGCACCGCGTTCATGAAGAAGCACCACCCCATGGGCGACCTCGCGCCCCGCGACGTGGTGGCGCGCGCCATCGACTTCGAGATGAAGCGCACCGGCGAAGACTGCGTGTGGCTCGACATGACGCACCACAGCGCCGACTTCTTGCGCCAGCGCTTCCCGAACATCTACGCCGAGTGCATCCGCTGGGGCATCGACATGGGCGAGAAGCCCATTCCCGTCGTGCCCGCGGCGCACTACCAGTGCGGCGGCGTCACCACCGACGCGGTGGGGCGCACGTCGATCCCGGGGCTCTACGCCATCGGCGAGACGGCGTGCACAGGGCTCCACGGCGCCAACCGCCTCGCGAGCAACTCGCTGCTCGAAGGGCTTGTTTTTGGGCGCCGCTGCGCCGACTTTCTGCTCGGGGCCATGGAGCGCGAAGAGTTTCCGCAGGTGCCCGACTGGGACGCGGGCCAGGCCGCCCCCAGCGACGAGGCCGTGGTGGTCACCCACAACTGGGACGAGATCCGTCGCCTCATGTGGAACTACGTCGGCATCGTGCGCACCACGCGCCGCCTCGAGCGCGCCCAGCGCCGCATCGCGCTCCTGCAAGAGGAGATTCGCGAGTACTACTGGAAGCACCTCGTCACGCAAGACATGCTCGAGCTGCGCAACATCGCCACCGTGGCCGAGCTCATCGTGGCGTGCGCCCTCTCGCGCAAAGAGAGCCGCGGGCTTCACTACACCACCGACTTTCCCGCCACCGACCCGGCGCAGTCGCGCGACACGGTGGTGAAGCGCGGCGTCACGGCGCACCTGCGCCACCCGTAGCGCGCCATGCGCACGCTCCTCGACGCGATCGGCAACACCCCGCTCGTGGCGCTCTCGCGCGTCACCGCGGGGTGCCACGTTCCCGTGCTCGTGAAGTGCGAGCACATGAACCCCGGCGGCAGCGTGAAAGACCGCCTCGCCCTCGCCATCGTGCGCGACGCCGAGGCGCGCGGAGTGCTCGCTCCCGGCGCCACGCTCGTCGAGGCCACCGCGGGCAACACGGGCGTCGGGCTCGCGCTCGTGGCGGCCATCAAGGGCTACTCGCTCGTGTGCGTCATGCCCGAGAAGATGTCCCACGACAAGCGCAGCGCCCTGCGCGCCCTCGGCGCCGAGGTGATCATCACCGACAACGCGCCGCCCGGTGATCCGAAGAACTTTCAGATGGTCGCGCGGCGCATCGCCGAAGAGCGCGGGGCCTTTCTCACCGATCAGTTTCGCAACGCGGCGAACCCGCGGGTCCACTTCGAAAGCACGGGGCCCGAGATCTACGCGCAGTGCGAGGGCAAGGTCGGCGCCTTCGTCGCGGGCGTGGGAACGGGCGGAACCATCACCGGCGTCGGGCGCTACCTCAAGGGGCGCGACCCTTCGGTGCAGATCATTCTCGCCGACCCCGCGGGCAGTCGCCTCGCCGGGCTCGTGAACGAGGGCGCCCTCGGCGCCGGGAGTTCGTACCTCGTCGAGGGCATCGGCTCGAGCGAGGTGCCCCAGGTGCTCGACCCGTCGGTGATCGACCGCGCCGAGGTGGTGACCGACCGCGAGAGCTTCGAAATGACCCATCGCCTCGTGCGCGAAGAGGGGCTGCTCGTGGGCGGCTCGGCGGGCACGGCCGTCGTCGCGGCATTGCGCCTCGCCCGCGATGCGGGCATGAAGGGCCCCGTGGTGGCGCTCGTCCCCGACGGGTGGGACCGCTACCGCAGCAAGATCTTCGACCCCGCCTGGATGAACGCCGTCCCATGACACCCCTCTGCCTCCGACTGCTGGCGCTCGTCGCGCTCGCGGGCTGCGCCACCACCGCGACGGCCTCGCACCCCACGCACGCCGCCCCCACGCGCCACCCGCCCGACGTGCGCGGCGACGCGCTCGCGCTCCTGCCGCACGGCGCCGTGGCGTGGGCGCGCGTCGACGCCGCCG
>CAISKJ010000448.1 GCA_903885885.1 uncultured delta proteobacterium | reverse complement strand
TGTGCTCGCGCTCCGAGAGCACCACGCACCGCTCGTGCACCGTGGCGCCGACCGGGAAGCGCACGCACACGGGGATCGACCAGCGCGCGGCGTCGCCCTGCGCGGGGCGGTCGCCGGTGAAGCGAGACTGCCGCAGCGTGAGGCGCGCGACGGCGCCCGGGGCGCACGTGAGCGAGGCGTCGACGACGGGCACGCCCGCCTGGTCGAGGAAGCTCTGCGCCACCGGGGCGACGTCGCGCGAGGCCGCCGTCGAGAGGGCGCTCAAGAGGTCGTCGGCCGTCGCGTTGCCCCACGCGTGGGCGCCGAGGTACGCGCGCACGCCGTCGCGAAAATGGTCTTCGCCCACGAAGCTCTCGAGCATCGCGAGGAGCGCCGCGCCCTTGTTGTAGGTGGTCGCGTCGAACGACTCCATCGCCTGGCTGGTGCTCGTGACGGGCACGCGAATGGCGTGGGCGCTCTCGAGGCTGTCGGCCTCGCGGGCCCAGGCCGCGCTGCCCGCGGCCTCGATGTGGGCGCCGAGCTCGGGGCGCCAGGTGTGCATCACGCGCGACGCGGCCCAGGTGGCGAAGCCCTCGTTGAGCCAGAGGTCGTTCCACCACGCCATGGTGACGAGGTTGCCGAACCACTGGTGCGCGAGCTCGTGCGCGACGATCGAGTACATGTAGTACTTCGACCGCGAGGGGGCCTGCGCGGGGTCGAGGAGCAGCGCCGCGTCGCGAAAGGTGATGAGCCCCGGGTTCTCCATCGCGCCGGGGAGAAAGTCGGGCACGGCCACGAGGTCGAGCTTGGGGTACGGGTACGCCCGCGCGAAGTAGTCGCCGAGGAGGGCGAGGTGCGCCGCGGCGGTCTCGGCGGCGAGGCGCCCGAGCTGCGCGCGTCCGCGCACGGTGGCGACGCGCACGGGCACCGGCGCGCGCGGGCCTTCGAAGAACTCGAAGGGCCCCGCCGCGAAGGAGACGAGGTACGTCGGCACCGGCGGCGTGGTGGCGAAGCGCACCGTGCGGGTGTGCGCGGCGGCGTCGTCGGTGCGCGTCGCCTCGGGCATGTTGGCGAGGGCCGTCATGCCCTCGGGGGTGGTCACCGTGACGTCGAAGGGCACCTTGAACGACGGCTCGTCGAAGCACGGAAAGGCCCTGCGCGCGTCGGTCGGTTCGAAGTCCGAGAAGGCGTACCAGTCGTCGCCTGCGCGCACCCGGAAGGCCCCGCGGAGCTCGGGCGAGAAGCTCCCCGCGAAGCGCAGGTCGATGCGCGCGCGCCCGGCGGCGATGGGCTCCGCGGTGGTGAGCACGAGCTCCTCGTCGGCGTCGACGCCCCCGACGGCGCGGCGCGCGATGCGCTCGGCGGTGAGGGCGCGCTCGCCCGAGAGCACCGACGCCGTCGCGATGGTGAGGCCCCGCGCGTGGAGCACCAGCGCGCGCGTCGGCGCCGCCACCTCGACATCGATGTGAACCTCGCCGCTGTACTCCGCCTGCCGCGGGTCGAGGGTGAGCGAGAGCGCGTAGTGCGTCGGCCGGGCGAGGGGAGGGAGTCGCCCCGAGGCGAGGGGCGCGGGCGGCGCGAAGGGGGCGCCCTCGGTCGCGTGGCTCACCCGCGGCGCGGGGCGCGGCGTCGACGAGGTGCACGCGGCGAGGCACAGTGCGAGGCAGAGCGGGCGTCTCATGAAGGGGGCGGAGCATGGTCGCCCCGCGCGCCCGCGGTCAACCGCGCGTGTTGCGGAGAAAATCGGCGAGGTCGGCGAGCTTCTGATCGAGAAAGGCCCCGATCTCGCCCTCGATGCGGTTCATCGCGAAGGCCTTGCGCATGCAGCGCATCCACGCGTCGCGCATGGCGGTGTCGATGGGCACGCTCGCGTGGCGCATGCGGAGCCGCGGGTGCCCGTGGCGCTCCATGTAGGTCTGCGGCCCGCCGAGCCAGCCGATGAAGAAGAGCGCGAAGCGGTCTTGCGAGGCGGCGCTCACGGTGCCATCGGGCTCGCAGGGGTGGAGCCGCGCGAGGGCGGGCTCGTCGCGCGCCATCACCGCGTAGAAGTCACGGGCGATCGCGCGCACGACGGCCTCGCCGCCGAGCCGCTCGAAGGGGATCACGATAACGTCACTCATGGTGCTCGCGTGCCTAGCGGAACGGCCTCACCGAGACAATGGGGAGCGCGCCGTGTCGCTGTACAGAGGGCGCGGGGGCGGTGTAGCGTTCGCCGCAGTCGTGGCGTCGATGTCGCGCGGTCGCGCTCCGCCACGCGTGAGACCACCCATGAAGCGAACGCTCCTTCTCGCATCGATGCTCCTCGCCTTCGCGGGGTGCAAGCAAGACAACCCCGCGCCTCGCCGCACCCCCGCACCCGCGCGCGCCGCTGCCGACGCAGCGTCGGCGGCGACCCCAACGGCCGCGGCCAACGCCGAGCCCGCGGCCAACGCAGCCAACGCGGCCAACGCGGCCCCCACGGCCAACGCTGCGCCCGGCGCCAACGCCGCGCCCGCTCCGGGCGACACCGCCGCGCCCGCAGCGGGTGACACCGCTCCGGGCGACACCGCCGCGCCCGCCGAGCCTGCCGCGCCCGCTGCGACGGGGCGCACCTTCGAGGCCGAGGGCATTCGCGTGGTGGTGCGCGACGACCACCAGGTCGAGGTGCACACCACCGACAACTGGGACACCCCTTTCGAACAGACCTACGAGAACTGCGAGTTCTTGAGCCACGCGGTGCCCACGCTGCGCCGCGCGATGTCGCCCGAGAAGATCGCCGTGCTCGTGCGCGCGTGCGGCGTGGCCGCGCCGGGCTCGCGCGCGCCTGCCCTCGCGGGCGTTCCGAGCGCTGCGGCCGCCGCGCGTCCCGCG
>CAISKJ010000447.1 GCA_903885885.1 uncultured delta proteobacterium | reverse complement strand
CCATCGCCGTGCGCATCGCGCTCGACCTCCTGGCGGGCCTGCACGCGACCCACGAGCTCGCCGCCGACGACGGCACGCCCCTTCGCATCGTGCACCGCGACGTGTCGCCGCAGAACATCCTCGTGGGCGTCGACGGCGTGACGCGCATCACCGACTTCGGCATCGCCAAGGCCGAGGCGCGCCTCACCGTGACCCGCGACGGGCAGGTGAAGGGCAAGATGTCGTATATGGCGCCCGAGCAGCTGTCGTCGACCAACGTGAACCGCCGCGCCGACGTGTACGCCGCGGGCATCGTCGCGTGGGAGGCCCTCACCGGTCGCAGACTGTTCCGCGCCGACTCCGAGGCCGAGACGCTCAACCTGGTGCTCCACGGCGTGGTGCCGCTGCCCTCGTCGGTGGCGCCCGACATCGCACCCGAGATCGACGCGGTGATGCGCAAGGCCCTCGAGCGCGACCCCGACAAGCGCTACCAGACCGCCGCCGAGTTCGCCGACGCGTTCGAGAACCTCGAGTGCGTGAAGGTGGCCACCTCGCGCGCGGTGAGCACGTACATCAACGACCTCCTCGCCGAGCCCATCAACAAGCGCCGCGAGCTCATTCGCAAGTTCAACGAGAGCGGCGCCGCGCTGCCCGCGCACGGCGACCAGTCGGGCGTGCGCCCCGCGTCCGACATCAACCCCTTTGCGCACGGCGGCGGCACCAACACCAGCCTCCCGGTGGCCCACGGCGGCCTCGCGGCGCCCGTCGGCATGATGCCCGACACGAGCGCCGTCACGCTCTCAGCGCCCGCCGTCGCGGCGGAGCCCGCGCGACGTCGCACGGGGCTCTACGTGCTCATCGCGGCGGCCCTGCTGGTGCTGCTCGCAACGGGCGCGGTGGCCATGCTCACGCTGCGTGCCCCGCAAGGGCGCGTCACGCCCCCAACGCCCGTCGCACGGCCCGTCGCGCAGCCCGAAGTGCCCGTCGCGCAGCCCGCGGTGCCCGTCGCGCAGCCCGAAGTGCCCGTCGCGCAGCCCGAAGTGCCCGTCGCACAGCCCGAAGTGCCCGTCGCACAACCCGAGATGCCCGTCGCCGAGCCCGAAGCGCCTGCGGTGGCTCCGCGGCCGCGTCGCGGCGGTCGCGCGCCGCGCGGTGCGAACACGACGCGAGTCCCGCGCAACGGCGCCCCCAACGCGGGCCCCGCGCAGGCACAGCCCCAGCCGGGACCGGGCGAGTTTCGCCCGAGCGGAATCTGAGAACCTCTCCATGCGCGCTACGACACTTCTGCTCTCTCTCTCGCTGCTCGCGGCGCCGGCGATCGCCGCCGCGCAAGACAACACGGCCTTCGCGCAGCAGCGCTTCGCCCAGGGCACGCAGCTCTACGACCAGCACCAGTGGGACCCGGCGCTGAGCGAGTTTCGCCAGTCGATCTCGCTCTACAACTCGCCCAACACGCGGCTCTACATCGCGCGCTGCCTGCGCGAGCTCGGGCGCTTCGACGAGTCGGTGCTCGAGTTCGAACGCACCGCCCGCGAGGCGGGCGATCGCGCCGCCACCGACCCGCGCTACGCCACCACGCGCGACGTCGCCAACAGCGAGCTCACCGCCGTGCGGCCGCGCGTCGGGCGGCTCACGGTCACGGTGCCCGACATGCCCCCCAACGCGGTGGTGCGCGTGAACGGCCGCGACATGCCCCGCGAGGGCGTCGGCGTGGCCGTGCCGGTGCTGCCGGGGCACATCACGGTCACCGTCGAGGCGCAGGAGTACTTCCCCGAGGAGCGGCAGACCGACGTGGTCGCGGGCGCCGAGGCGACGGTGGGCGTGCGGCTGCGTCGCCGTCCGGTGCTCGAAGGGCACACCGAGGTCGCGCGGCCCGTTCGCACGACGCCCGAGCAGCCCCCGCCGCCTCCGAGCGGGGGCGTTCCGCGCAGCCTCGCGTGGGTGGGCGTCGGCGTCGGCGCGGCGGGCCTCGTGGGCTTCGCGGCCTTCGGGCTCGCGGCCAGCAGCCGCTTCGACGACCTCAGCACCCGCTGCGGCGGCAACCGCGCGTGCTCGGCCGACGACCTCGCCCTGCGCGACGGCGGCCGCACGCTCACCACCCTCGCCAACGTGTCTCTCGGCCTCGGCGTCGCGGGCGCCGTGGCCGCCACGGTGATCTTTCTCGTCGGTCGCCCCGCGCAGGCCCCGCGGCCCGCGCCCACCGTCACCGTCGGCCTCTCGGGCAACGGCGTCTCGCTCGGCGGAGTGTTCTGAATGCTTTCGCGCACCCTTCTCTCGCTCTGCGTCGCATCGGCGCTCACCGCGAGCTGCTCGTTCAACTGGGACACGTTTCAAGGCCCGCGCGGCGACACCGACGTGCCCGCCGACCTCGACGACGCGTCCGACGCGCCCCTCGTCGACGCGCCCAACGACATCGCCGACACGGCGCCGCAGTGCACCCCCGCGGCCGACACGTGCCCGACGGGCCAGTACTGCGCGCCGGCGATCAACCAGTGCGTCTCGGGCTGTCGCGCCGACGGCGACTGCAGCCCCGACGGCGGCGCGCCGCTGTTCTGCAACGTCGCCACGCACACCTGCGTGGCCTGCGCGATGGACACGCACTGCCCCCTCGGCCAGCTCTGCATGGGCAACGTGTGCGTCGACGGGTGCAGCCCCACGCGCGCGTGCCCCTCGGCGCGTACGTGCTGCGCGGGCGGCTGCGTCGACACGCAGGGCAGCGCCGAGCACTGCGGCGCGTGCGGCAGCGTGTGCAGCCTCGCCAACGCGACGCCCACCTGCATCGGCGGCCAGTGCGCCATCGAGGCGTGCCGCATGGGCTTCGGCGACTGCGACCGCAGCGCCAACAACGGCTGCGAGACCGACATCACCACGTCGCTCCAGCACTGCGGCGCGTGCAACATGGCGTGCCCCACGTACGCCCACGCGGCGGGCGTGTGCAGCATGGGCCGCTGCAGCATGGGCGCCTGCGAGGCGGGCTACACCGACTGCGACGGCGACCCGATGAACGGCTGCGAGGTGAACACCCGCAGCGACACGAACCACTGCGGCAGCTGCACGACGGTGTGCTCGTTTCCGGGCGCAGGCGCGGCCTGCACCCTGGGCGTGTGCACCCGCACGACCTGCTCGCCGGGCTTCGGCGACTGCGACGGCAACCCGGCGTCGTGCGAGGTGACCTTCGCCACCGACGTGGCCCACTGCGGGCGCTGCGGCAACCCGTGCAGCTTCCCCAACGGCGTGGCGGCCTGCGCCGCCGGCGTGTGCGCCCTGGCGCGCTGCAACGCGGGCTTCGGCGACTGCGACGGCAACGCCGCCAACGGCTGCGAGACGGACCTCTCGTCGAGCGCCGCCCACTGCGGCATGTGCAACAACGGCTGCGTGTACTCGGGCGGCACGGGCGCGTGCCGCAGCGGCGTGTGCGCGCTCGCGGCCTGCGACACGGGGCGCGACAACTGCGACGGCGTGGCGTCGAACGGCTGCGAGATCGACCTGCGCGCCAACCTCATGAACTGCGGCGCCTGCGGCCGCCCCTGCGCGTCGCGCCCCAACAGCACCTCGTACTGCTCGGCGATGACCTGCGGCCTCACCTGCGCGTCGGGCTTTGAAAACTGCGACGGCACCGACAGCAACGGCTGCGAGGCCGACGTGCGCACGAGCCTCGCCAACTGCGGCACCTGCGGCCGCGTGTGCACGCCCGCGCAGGCGCTCGGCGTGTGCACCGGCGGCGTGTGCAACGTCGCGTCGTGCACGGCGGGCTTCGGCGCCTGCGACGGCCGCGCGTCGTCGGGCTGCGAGACCGACGGCACCAGCACCCT
>CAISKJ010000446.1 GCA_903885885.1 uncultured delta proteobacterium | reverse complement strand
CCGCACCCGCGTCGCGCGCGCCGTGGACGTGCGAGGTCTGCGGTGCCACCGGCCAGCGCGGGCGCCGCGACGTCGAGGGTTGCGGGCGCTGCGCGCTCAAGGCCGCCGACTCCCTCTCGCTCGTTCGCCTCGGCGGCGGCGCGGGTGACGACGAGGAGGTCGTGTTCGAATGAGCGCCGCCGCCGTCCTCGAGCAAGATTTTCAACAACACCTGCGCGTCGAGGTCACGCGCTCGCTCGGCGGCCGCGTGCGCCTCTGGCGCCAGCCCTCGGGGCGCTTCGAAACGAAGAAGGGCGGCTGGGTCGAGGCCGCGCCCGTTGGCGCCGCCGACCTCTCGGGCGTGATCTCGCCCACCGGAGTACGCCTCGAGGTCGAGGTGAAGGGGCCTCGCACCCCGATGACGGGCGCGCAGACCACCTGGCGGGAGTCGATGGGCGAGCGCGGTGCCGTTGCGCTGCAGCTCCGCTACGACGCCGCCGTCAACATGGAGGGCAACCTGGTGCTCGCGTGCGCCACGATCGCGCGCGCCATCGCCGCCGCCGAGTGCGTGCATTCCGATGACGTGCTCTTCGCGCACCCCGCCGGCGGGGTGTGGTGCACCGGCTGTGGATGGCGCTCCGGCGGCCGGGCCCGGGAGATCCCGCTGTGATGCACGTCTACGTCGCCGAGCACGCACGCGAAGAGGGCACGCACGCGCCCGGCGTGGCCGCGAGCGGGTGCATGAAGCGCGGGTGCAAGAAGCACTCGAGCGACTGGCGTGCAGCGCCCGGGAGCCCCGAGAACCTTCACCGGGCCCTTGCCTCCTATGAGCGCACCTCGCTCCTCGACATGGCCGTGCGGCACTACAAGACCGAGGCGCACTACGTGGCCTACGAGATGCGCCTCGACGGCGCGCCGCTCGTACGCCAGCCGCGCCTCTGCAAAGACGCGCTCTCGTGGGCGCGCAAGCAGGGCTACGAGGTGTTTCTTACGGGGTTCTCCGCAGACGTCGACACGCCTCCGCCCTCGCCCGACGAGAAGGGTCACGTCCTGTGGACCCCTGAGATGCGCGCGGAGTTCGACGACCTGTGGGCGCGTGCGCCGGGCCCGCTGGCCACGTGCGGCTTGTACCTCTCGCCCAAGGGATGCCGCCTCGTGCAGCCCCTTGCGGAGCCCCTTGTCGTCGAGGCCGGTGAGCGCGCGCTGCGCCTTTGGATCGAGCGGCTGATCGATGTGGGCGTCTGGGACAACGCGCGCCAGGTGAAGGACTGGACGCGCAACTTCCGCACGCCCTTGCACCGCCGCAACCGCAAGCCGATCGAGCCGGGCATGGTCGACTGGTCGCGCATGCAGCCCGTCGAGGCGGAGGTACCGCCCGCGGCCCCCGTCACGCGGCGCGCGTCGAGCGCCCGCGCGCGCCCATCGGCACAGATCGAAGCCTTCGAGGCGGAGTGCCCCGCAGAGTGGGCTGGCATCGCCGACGCCATTGGCGCGGCGCTCCGCGAGACGGTGCCCCCGAGCTGGCGCGACTGCTACAGCGGGCTCTCGGGCGCGCTGCTCGAGCGCGGTTGCCCTCCCGCGGTTCTCCCTG
>CAISKJ010000445.1 GCA_903885885.1 uncultured delta proteobacterium | reverse complement strand
GATCACCGGCACGTCGTCGAGGCGCGTGAGAAAGGTCGCGTGCGCGGCGAGGTCGATGCCCACCTCTTCGATCGTCTCGCGCATCGCCGTGGCGCGCGCGTCGGCGTCGCGCGGGTCGCGCCTCCCACCGGGAAAGGCCATGTGCCCCGACCAGGGGTCGCCCGCGCGCACGGCGCGCTCGATGAGAAACACCTCGGCCTCGCGGCCCGGCGCGGGCGCGCGCAGCACGATGGCCACGGCCGCCGAGGCGACCTCGTCGGAGGGCCCCGCGGGGCGCTGGCGCAGGCGATCGGAGAGCGGCGCGAGGTCGTAGGCGGTCATCGGTGCCACAGGGGGGCGCATTCTTGTCGCCGCGCCGCGCGGAGTGCAAGGCGTGGTCGCGCTGCGCAGTGCGTGCAACGCGAGGGCGATGTGTTCTACGATGCCCGGCCGCGGCGACAAACACACGGCATAAGGCTGGAGGAACGCGATGGCAGCGCTGGTGGTCGTGGGCGCCCAATGGGGCGACGAGGGCAAAGGGAAGATCGTCGACCTTGTGGCGGAGCGCGCCGACATGGTCGTTCGCTACGCGGGCGGCGCCAACGCGGGGCACACGCTCCGCGTCGCGGGGCAGAAGCTCGTGACGCACCTGCTCCCCTCGGGGGTCATGCACCCGACGGTGCGCTGCGTGCTCGGCGCGGGCATGGTGATCTCGCCCGACGTGCTCGTCGACGAGATCCGCACCTGCGAGGGCCGCGGCCTCGACGTGCGTCGGCGCCTCGTGGTGAGCGGGCGCGCGCACGTCACCTTTCCCTTTCAGGCGGCCATCGATCGGGCCTCCAACGCGGGGCCGCGCGCGATCGGCACGACGGGCCGCGGCATCGGTCCCACGTACAGCGACAAGGCCGCGCGCATCGGCGTCACACTGCGCGACTTCGTGGGCTTCGAACGCCCCGATGGCCGCGCCAACATCGAGGCCCTCGTCGAGGTGTGGGCCGCCCGCGCGAAGGGCACCGACGCCGAGGCCCCCACGATGGCCCGCACCCTCGCGTGGATCGAGCCCCTCGCGCGGGAGCTCGCGCCCCTCCTGGGCGACGCCTCGACGACGGCGTGGCACGCCATTCGGGCCAACAAGCGCGTGGTCTTCGAAGGGGCGCAGGGCGCGCTCCTCGACCTCGACCACGGCACGTACCCCTTCGTCACGAGTTCGAACACCATCGCGGGCGGCGCGTGCACGGGCACGGGCATCGGCCCGACGGCCATCGACACCGTGCTCGGCATCACGAAGGCGTACTGCACGCGCGTGGGCAACGGCGCCTTTCCCACCGAGGCGCTCGGCGCCGACGGCGAGCGGCTGCGCGAGATCGGCGAGGAGTTCGGCGCCACCACGGGGCGCCCGCGCCGCTGCGGCTGGCTCGACCTGCCGGCCCTGCGCTACGCGGCGCGGGTCAACGGGCTCACGCACCTCGCGGTGACGAAGCTCGACGTGCTGGCAGACCTCGAGGCGGTGCCCGTGTGCGTGTCGTATCGCATCGACGGGCGCATCTACGAAGACCTCCCGGTCGACGACCTCGCGATCGCCGAGCCGGTGTTCGAACACTGGGAGGGCTGGGACTCGTCCGTGGCCGACGCGCGCACGATGGAAGACCTCCCGCGCACCGCGCGGCGCTACCTCCTCGACCTCGAGACGCGCGTGGGCGTGCCCGTCGCGCTCGTGTCGGTGGGCGCCGACCGCGAGGCCACCATCGTTCGCCACGAGGTGTTCGCGCGATGATCGACCGTGGAGCGCTCGTGCTCGCCCCGTCGCCGCGGGGCTCCTACCGGGGCGTGCACCGCCCGCCCCTCGACGGCCTCGCGTTCACCGGGCGCAAGGGCAAAGACCTGGCGCGTCGCTACGCGGGCCTCGTGGTCGAGGGCGAGGGCGTGCTCGAAGACCTCGACGACGCCATCGCGCTGCGCGACGACGCGGCGAAGATGGGCTTCACCGACCTCGACGTGGTGGTCTTCGTGGTGCCGCAGGTGCCGTGGGTCCCGAAGGGGTTGCCCGTGCTCGAGCCGCCGCCCGCCGACGACCTCGAGCCCCTCGGGTGGGACGTGTTCGAACCCATCGAGCCGTGGCACTCGCCCCTCGCAGGCGACGCCCCGTCGCTGCCCGTAAACGCGCACGGCCTCCTCGAGGATCGCGGCGCGGCCGAGGCCCTCGCGGCGCGCACCAACGAAGAGAGCCCGGGCGACGAGCCCTACGTCACCGCGCGCGTGTGGCGCGTGAAGTCCGCTTAGAGAACCGTCTGGGCGAGCACCTCGGCGGTGCGCGCGTCGCGCCACGCCGCGAGCTTCGCGCGGAGTTCGGGCCGCGTGGTGGCGAGCATGCGCGCCGCGAGGAGCGCCGCGTTGGCCGCGCCGGGCTTGCCGATGGCGAGGGTGCCGACGGGCACGCCCTTCGGCATCTGCACGATGGAGAGGAGCGCGTCCATCCCGCCCAGCGACGAGGAGGGGACCGGCACGCCGAGCACCGG
>CAISKJ010000444.1 GCA_903885885.1 uncultured delta proteobacterium | reverse complement strand
CTCGCTCGCGACCACGATCCCCGAGGGCTGCCCGGGGCGCCCGGGGAGGGTGCCGAGGCAGAGCGGCCGGAAGCCGTACGGGTCGCGCACCGCCACGAGCTCCTGGGTGGTCAGGAACACGATCGAGTACGCGCCCTGCATCTGTCGGAGCGCATCGCTCACGCGCTCGACCGTGGTCGTGCCCGCGCTCCGGGCGATGAGGTGCACGAGCACCTCGGTGTCGCTCGAGCTCTGGAAGATCGACCCGGCCTCCTCGAGGCGGGCGCGGACGTCCTCGAAGTTCGTGAAGTTGCCGTTGTGACCCACGGCGAGGGAGCCCGCGGCGTAGTCCACCGCGATGGGCTGCGCGTTCTTCAGGCCGCCGCCGCCGGCGGTCGAGTAGCGCACGTGGCCGATGGCGTGGTCGCCAGGGAGCTGCTCGAGCATCGCCTGGGAGAACGCGTCCTGCACCAGCCCGACCGCGCGGTGCGCGAAGAGACGGCCGCCGTCGGTCGCGACGATGCCGGCGCTCTCCTGGCCGCGGTGCTGCAGCGCGTGCAGCCCGAGGTAGGTCAGGTTCGACGCTTGAGGAGCACCCCAGATCCCGACGACGCCGCACATGGGAGCGGCTTCTAGCGCCCGGCGACCGGCCCGTAAAGGGGCGGTCCGCGCTCGAGGGACGTGCCCTCGCCTTGTGACCTGCGCGGAGGATGTGCGACGGTGCCGCCGTGGGCGTCGGGCCTGCAGGTCTTGTCGGGAGAGTCACCATGATCGATCGAGTGGCGGGCGCCGTGTACCAATCCCAACCCACCCGGTCGTCTGGCGCGGCGCGCGGCGGCGCGCGGTGGCTCGGCCGGGCCGCGATGCTCGTGCTGCTGGCGTCGTGCACGCCCGAGGCGCCCGCGGTGCTCGACGGGTCGGTGGCGCTCGACGCCTCGTCGGCGCTCGACGCCTCATCGCCGGTCGACGCCTCATCGCCGGTCGATGGGTCGGCGGCGCTGGACGCCTCTCGAGACGCGGGCCCGTGCGCGACGCCGGACGGGGACCGCGACGGGCATCCCTCGGTCGCGTGCGGCGGGGACGACTGCGACGACACGGACGTCAGCCGCTTCCCGGGCAACGCCGAGGTCTGCGACAGCAGGGCCCACGACGAGGACTGCGACCCGACGACGTTCGGTGCGCGGGACGC
Organism: uncultured delta proteobacterium; assembly: GCA_903885885.1. Taxonomy (GTDB): domain Bacteria; phylum Myxococcota_A; class Polyangia; order Polyangiales; genus CAISKJ01. The sequence goes on along the minus strand of CAISKJ010000444.1, from coordinate 498 downwards.
GGACATGGACGGCGTGAACGCCGCGTACTGTTGCAACGAGGGCGCGTCGGGCGTGCGGACCTGCGGCGCGGACTGCGACGACGCCCGCCCGAGCGTGTACCCGCGCGCGACCGAGGCGTGCAACGGGCGCGACGACGACTGCGACATGGCCACCGACGAGGGCGTGCTGCGGACGTACTACACCGACGGTGACGGCGACGGATACGGCGCGGGCCTGCCGGTGATGGGGTGCACCCCGGGACCCGGTCAGGCGGTGGACGGAACGGACTGCAACGACAGCGTCATGTCCACGTACCCGACCGCGGCCGAGCAGTGCGACGGCACGGTGGATGACGACTGCGACATGGCCGTCGACGAGGGCTGCGAGTGCACGACGGGCGCGTCGCGCGCGTGCGGCATGGCCGTGGGCGTGTGCACGGAGGGGATGCAGCGCTGCGTCGCGGGCATGTGGGCGTCGTGCAGCGGCACCGGCCCCGGCGTCGAGACGTGCAACGGCCT
>CAISKJ010000443.1 GCA_903885885.1 uncultured delta proteobacterium | reverse complement strand
TCACGATGAACCCGACCGCCGCCATCGCGGCGGAGCCGATCACCACGAGGGTGCGCACCTTGGCGCCGCGCACCTGCGAGAGGGCCACCTCGCGCTCCTGCGGGTCGACGGTCTGATCGACGCCCGCGCCCTGACGAAACACCGCGCCCGGCACCAGCTCGCGCGAGCCCTCACGGAGCTCGCACGCGCGCAGACGCACCTGCTCGAGCGCCTCGAGGGCGTGGGCGAGCATCACCGGGTCGGGCTCGCGGCCCCAGGTGATCGACGCGGCCCCCTCGCCGATGCCCAGGCGCGGAAACTCGTGGTCGACCGGAATGGCCATGAGCGCGCGACGCACGGGCGCCACGAGGAGCTGCCGCGCCGACTCGACGGGCGCCGCCTCGACGACGAAGCGCGCGTCGAACGCGGCGTCGCCCACCTCGACGTCGACGGTCATGCCGAGGGCCTTGTCGAGCCCTTCGCCCGCGAGCTCGGGGCGCAGCACGAGCTCCACCGGGACGCCCTGCGCAGCGAGCGCGAGGACGGTGCGCACACTCCGGGTGCCGATGCCCCGCACGCGCAGGGTGAGCGAGACGCCCTCGCGCTCGCCGATGAGCAGAACCGCGTCGCGGCCGTCGGGGCGCAGCGCGAGGCGGCGGATGCCGCAGAAGTGAGCCACGGCGTCGAGGCGATCGGCGAACGATGCGAGGAGGTCGTCGTTGCGGCTGAACATGGCGTCTGCTCCCGGTGAGTGCGTAGCGGGCGAAGGGGAAATTCTACAACGAACGTCGGACCCGTCGGATCTCGTCCGTCGTCGCGAGGAATGACCCCGACACCGCCCCGTCGCCTTGGGTTCAGCGCGCGTGCGGCGGGAGGCACAATCCGTTGGGCGTGCACGCGAGGCCTTGCGGGCACGTGTGATTCACGCACGCGGCCATGCACGCCCGCCACGTTCGCACGCCCGCGTCGGTGGTGTACTGCACGTCGGCGGCGGTCGTTCCGCCGGCGCAGGGGCCGTGCTCCGACAGCCAGGGGTCGACCTCGGGGAGGCACACCCGCGCGCCCTCGACGGTGGCGCACACGCCGCCCGAGGTGCAGTCGCCGTCGCTCGCACAAGCGCGCGTCCATCGCACCGCGGCGGGCGCGAGGTGGGCGTCGTCGGGCACCACGTGCTGCACCCGCGCGACGGGCATCGGGTCGTCGCCCGCGCCGTGCGGAACGGCGTCGACCACCTCCCACGCCCCCAGTCGCAGAATGCCTTCGGACACGAGGAACGAGCGCATCGGACGGTCGGCGCACGGGGGCACCGGATCGGGCACGGGACCGCTCCCCTGCCACTGCGCGCGCAGTCGAATGCGCACCTTGCCCGCCTGCCGCTCGGAGGTGCCGTAGAGCGGTCCGTAACCGCACGGGAGCCGCGCGCCCACGATCGCGTAGGGCGTGCTCCCGGTGGGTGCGGGCTCGGAGAGCAGGTGGATCCACGCGATGGGCACGTCGACCTCGCGTCGATCGGCGGAGGGGCCGAGGGGGGCCGACTCGGTGACGCGCACGATGACGCCCGCGTCGGCGGGGGCCGCGTCGGCGGGGCCGTGCGTGAGCCGCGGGCGGCAGCTGACGGAGAGCGCCGCGAGCGCGGCGAGGGTGAGGGTCGCCCGGTGCGTCATGGCGCGCGGTTCTATCACCACTCGGTGCGCGAAAGGCGCTTTGACAGCGTGCGTGGCGCGGTGGTACTCCGACGCGCGCTGAATGGCGGTTCAGTCGAAGACAACCGCCCCCACTCTGGAGGATTGATCATGACGGTCGACGTGAAGAAGCTGTTCAACGAAGATCTCAAGGCCGCGCTCGCCGCTCGTGGGGCCGACGCCCGCAAGATCGGTGGCAAGTACCAGATGAACGTGACCGGCGCCGGCGGCTGGACGATCGACCTCGTGTCCGATCCCCCCAGCATCACCGAGGCCGTGGCGACCGACGCGGGCGTGACCATCGACGTGGCCGAGAGCGACTTTCAGACCCTCGTGGCCGACCCCGGCGCGGGCATGAAGCTCTTCTTCGCGGGCAAGCTCAAGGTCAAGGGAAACCAGATGCTCGCGATGAACCTCCAGAAGCTCTTCGCCCTCACGAAGTAGCGCTCCCGTCGCGCGCTCGCCGCTCCCCGCGGGCGCGCGTTTTCGTCTACGTTCCCGCCCATGAATGATCGTTCGCTGACCTCGCGCGCCGCGCTCGCGGGCGTGCGTGTGCTCGACCTCACGCGCCTGCTCCCGGGCCCCATGGCCACGCTGGTGCTCGCCGACCTGGGCGCCCACATCGACAAGCTCGAAGACCCCGCGCCGGGCGACTACATGCGCAACATGCCCCCGCTGCGCGGCGCCACGGGCGGGTGCTTTCACGCGCTCAACCGCGACAAGCGCAGCGTGGTGGTCGACCTCAAGAGCCCCGCGGGGGTGGCCCTCCTGCGCCGCATGATCCCCACCTACGACGTGGTGCTCGAGGGCTTTCGCCCCGGCGTGCTCGCGCGCCTCGGGTGCTCCCACGACGACATGCTCGCGCTCAACCCGCGCCTCGTGGTGTGCGCCATCACGGGCTACGGGCAGACGGGCCCGCTCGCGCACCGCGCGGGCCACGACCTCAACTACCTCGCCCGCGCGGGCGTGCTCGGCATCACCGGGCCCGCCGACGCGCCGCCCGCCGTGTCGGGCGCGCAGATGGCCGACGTCGCGGGCGGCGCGCTCTGGGCCGTGATCGCCATTCTCGCAGCGCTCCGCGAGCGCGATCGCACGGGCCGCGGATCGGTGTGCGACATCGCGATGTGCGAGGGGGTCGTTCCGCTCGGGGCCTTCGCGCTCGGCGCCATCGCGGCGGGGGCCGAGGTGGCGCCGCGCGGTCGCAACCACCTCGACGGCGGCATCGCGCCCTACAACACCTATCGCACGCGCGACGGCGGGTACGTTTCGCTCGGCGCGCTCGAGCCCAAGTTCTGGACGAACTTCGCCGTCGCCGCGGGCCTCGATCCCTCCCTCGACGCGCTCCTCGCGGGCGAGCACCAGGAGGCGCTCAAGCAGCGCGTCGCCGAGGTGTTCGCGACGCGCACGCGCGCCGAGTGGGAGGCCTTCGCGCGCGCCCACGACTGCTGCCTCGAGCCCATCCTCGACGCGTCGGAGCTCGCGACGGACCCGCAGCACGCGGCCCGCGGCGTCTTCTTCGACCTCGACGACGGCGCGGGCGAGGCGATCCCAGTGTTTCGCACGCCCGTGGGCGCGGGCGCGGCCGTGGCGCACACCGCGGCGCGCGAGCCTGGCGCCGACACCGCCGCCGTGCTCCGCGACGCGGGGCTCACCGACGACGAGGTGTCTTCGCTGCTGCGCGAGGGCGTCGTGCGCTGATCTCGCGCCGCGGTGATTGCGCCCGTCGCGCGAGGGGGCGCAGAGTAGCCGCAACGGGGTACACGCATGCCTGCGACCGCACCGACCGCACTCGACCTCGCCGAGCTCCTCTACCGTCGCACCGAGCACCACATGGCCGCGCGCGGCGCGATCCCGCGGGGCTGGCACGACGCGGTGCGCTCGCTGGGGCGCGCCGCGTTTCGGCTGCGCGCGCGCTCCCTCGACGCGGTGGTGTTCGACGGCGCCCTCACCATCACCCTCGACGTACCGACGGGCACGCTGCCCGACCCGCAGGCGCGGCCGGTGCAGGCCCTCGCGCGCATCGCGGGGCTCACCGTGGCCTTCGCCGCGGGCGAGCTCGCGGCGCACCCGCGCGTCGACCGCCGCGAGCCCGCCCGCAAGGCGCTGTCGCGCGTGGCGCGCTGGTGCCTCGCGCGCGTCGAGTCGCTCCTGCCCGACGCCCTCGCCGACCGCGACCCCGAGGCGGTGCACCAGATCCGCGTGGCGCTGCGTCGGCTGCGCTGCGTGCTGCGCGTGGTGCGCTCGGCCGCGGCCCCCGCGTGGATGCCCGAGGCCGTCGCGTGGGTGCGCGCGCTCGGCCAGCACGCGGGGCGCCTCCGCGACCTCGACGTGGCCTTCGAAACCC
>CAISKJ010000442.1 GCA_903885885.1 uncultured delta proteobacterium | reverse complement strand
GGCGAACCCGCCGCACGCTGCGCAGCACGCCTAGGTGACGCACGTGTTCATGGGCGTGCTGGCCAGCGGGTACACCGTGGCCGTCGACATGCTCACGCGCGCCGACGACGACACCGACGCGGCCCCCGACGTGAGCATCTTTCCCAGCGCGCTCGACCCTTCGACGGGCGAGCGTCAGCTCGAAGAGATCGCCTTCGAGGTGCTCGACACCGAGCGCCTCTCGCCCACCACGACGGGACCGAGCTCGACGCGCAGGGCGAGATCACCGACCCGTGCTTTCGTGTGCCCGTGCCCGTGCGCGCGGGTGGTGCGCTGCGACGACGTCGCCGCGCTGGAGCGCTGGCTCGACCTCGCCGTCACCGCAGCGCGCGCAGACGACCTCTTCGACGGGTGACGGCCTCCGCAGGCCGCGTGGGTGGCGCTCAGCGGTCGGCGGTGGCGCCCGCGTCGGCGGTGCCGCGCATGCCCACGCAGGCGGGGATGAGCGCGGCGGCGGCGGCGCTCTCGGGGCAGCAGATGCAGCTCGGGTCGGTGCCGCAGGCCTGCGACGGGTCCGACCAGCGGCGGCACACGTCGCCCCCGGCCGTGTTGCAGTCGGCGTTCTGCTCGCAGCGCGCGCCCGTAGACTGAACGGTGCACGCGACGAATGAGAGGAAGACAAGCGCGAGGAGCGTCCGCATGGTTGCGCGGCTCTCTACCACGCCTTCGCGGCGTAACGAAACCCCGCAGGTGCGCGGCGGGGCGTAGAGGTATATCCTCCCGCGCCCTTTATGACCGTACCTATCAATGACCGCAGCACGTCGGCGCACCGCGCGGGCGTGGTGGCCCTCGTGGGCCGCCCCAACGTGGGCAAGAGCACCCTGCTCAACGCCCTCGTGGGCGAGAGCCTCTCGATCGTAACCCCCAAGCCCGAGACCACGCGCGATCGCGTGCTCGCGGTCGCTACGCGCCCCGCCGGCCTCGACGCACAGCTTGTGCTCATCGACACGCCCGGCATTCACCGCCCGCACCGCCGCCTCGGCGAGTACATGAACACCGAGGCCCGCACCGCCGCCGACGACGCCGACGCGGTGCTCTACGTGGCCGACGCCACCGACGGCGCGAAGGGCGTCGCCCTCGACGCCGAGGTGCTCGCCGCCCTCGCCAACACCAAGAGCCCCGTCATTCTCGCGCTCAACAAGGTCGATCGCGTGCGCCCCAAGGAGGCCCTCTTGCCCGCGCTCGACGCGTACGGCAAGGCGCGGCCATTCGTCGAGATCATCCCCGTGGCGGCCACCACGGGCGACGGGCTCGACCGGGTGATTCGCACCCTCGTCGGGCTCATGCCCGAGGGGCCGTCGCTCTACCCCGACGACACGCTCACCGACCGGCCCGAGCGCTTCTTCGTGGCCGAGCGCATCCGCGAGGCCGTCATCGCCGAGACGGGCGAAGAGGTGCCGTACGTCACCGCCGTCGAGATCGATGCCTTCGATGAGAAGGCCCCCGTGCCGCGCATCACGGCGTCGATCCACGTCGAGCGGCCCGGGCAGAAGAAGATCCTCGTGGGCGCCGGCGGCGAGCGCATCCGCGCCGTCGGGTCGCGGGCCCGCGCCGAGGTCGAGAAGCTCCTGGGCAAGCAGGTGTTCCTCGAGCTCTGGGTGAAGGTCACCCCCGAGTGGACGCGCTCCTCCGAGGCCCTCGCCCGCTTCGGCTATCAGTCTCAGAAGCAGAAGCCCAAGAGGAAATCATGAACCGCGAAGACCGCCTCTCGACGCCCGCGGAGACGCGCGTCGCCCGCGGGCACCGCCCCCTCGTGGCCATCGTGGGCCGCCCCAACGTGGGCAAGAGCACCCTCTTCAACCGCCTCGTGGGCAAGCACCTCGCCATCGTCGAAGACGAGCCCGGCGTCACGCGCGACCGGCACTACGCCGACGCCGAGGTGCGCGGCAAGCAGTTCGTGCTCGTCGACACCGGCGGCTTCGAGCCCAACACGCAAGACCCGCTCATGGTGGGCGTGCGCGACCAGGTGCGCCTCGCCATCGCCGAGGCCGACGTGGTGCTCTTCGTCACCGACTCGACGGCGGCGCTCACCGACGCCGACCTCGAGGCGCTCAAGCTCCTGCGCCGCGCGGGCCGCCCGGTGATCTACGTGGCCAACAAGGCCGACAGCGTGGCGCGCGCGATGGAGGCGACGGACCTCTACCGCGCGGGCGCCGACAACGTCATCGCCGTGAGCGCGCAGCACGGCCGCGGGATGATGGAGCTCGAGGGCGCCCTCGACGCGCGGCTCCCCGCCACGCCCCTCGAAGACACCGTGATCGGCGAAGGGGTCGCGCGCGTCGCCGTGGTGGGCCGCCCCAACGCGGGCAAGAGCTCGCTCATCAACAAGCTCCTCGGGAGCGAGCGCCTCGTGGTGACCGACGTGCCCGGCACCACGCGCGACGCCATCGACACGATGGTGACCCGCGGCGACAAGCAGTACGTCTTCGTCGACACGGCGGGCATCCGGCGCAAGCGCTCGGTGTCGGCCCCCGTCGAGATGACCAGCGTGATGCAGGCCATCCGCGCGATGGAGCGCTGCGACGTGGTGGTGGTGCTCGTCGACGTGGCCGAGGGCCTCGCCGACCAGGACCTGCGCCTCGTGAGCCTCGCCGAGGAGCGGGGCCGCGCCATCGTGGTGGGGCTCAACAAGGTCGACTCCGTCGACGCCAAGGTGGAGCGCGCGGCGGTGGCCGACGCGCACAAGAAGCTCTCCTTCGCGCCGTGGATCCCCGTGATGAAGCTCTCGGCCAAGGTCGGCAAGGGGACCACGAGCCTCCTCGCGATGGTCGACCGCGCGTGGACCGCCCACGGCAAGCGCGTGCCCACCGCCGAGGCCAACCGCTTCTTCGAAGAGGTGGTCGACAAGCACCCGCCGCCCACGGCCTCGGGGCGCGCCGTGCGCATCTATTACATCTCGCAGGTGGGCACGCACCCGCCGCGCTTCGCCGCCGTCACCAACTTCCCCGAGTATGTGCACCCCAGCTACTCGCGGTACATGCAGACGCAGCTGCGCGAGCGCTTCGGCTTCGAGGCGGTGCCCGTGCGCATCAGCTTCAAGGCCAAGCGCAAGCGCGAAGACATGGCCTGACACCGCCCCCGCGGTGGTAGACTCGCCCCCCGCTATGGGGAGAACGTCACGACTCCTGCGCCGACGCCGAACGCGACCCCCGCGCGCGCGTCCGCCGGGCGGGCCGCGCGGGCCCGCGCTGGGCGCCCTCGCGGCGCAGTTCGCCCACGATGTGAAGAACCCCCTCGCGGCCCTCAAGGGCGCCGCGCAGTTTCTCCGTGAAGAGCAGTGCCGCCGCGGCGCTCCCTCCGAAGAGAGCGACTTCGTGGCGCTCATGCTCCGCGAGGTGGAGCGCCTCCGTCAGGTGGTCGAGGCCCACGAGGCGGCGCTGCGCGCGACGGCCGCGGAGGGCACTGCGTAGACACCGGCGGCCGAGTCGGGCATACGACGCGCGTGATTCGACTCGATCAGGTTTCGAAGCAGCACGGCGCGCAGATTCTCTTTCTTGAAGCCTCGATGGGGATGTTCAAGGGCGAGAAGGTGGGGCTCGTGGGGCCCAACGGCAGCGGCAAGTCGACGATCTTTCGCATGATCGTCCGCGAGGAGCTGCCCGACGGCGGCCAGGTCTCCATCGACCGCGGTGTGTCGGTGGGCTACTTCTCGCAAGACGTGGGCGAGATGCGCGGGCGCACCGTGGTCGAAGAGACCATGGCGGGCGCGGGGGCCGTGGCCGACGCGGCGCACGAGCTCCACGGCATCGAAGAGGCCATGGCCGACCCGGCGCAGGCCGACGACCTCGAGGCCATCATCGAGCGCTACGGCCACGCGCAGGCGCGCTTCGAAGAGCTCGACGGGTACGCGCTCGAGGCCAAGGCGCAAGAGATTCTCACGGGCCTGGGGTTCGCCGCCGAGGTGATGGCCGGCGACGTGGGCAAGCTCTCCGGCGGGTGGAAGATGCGCGTGGCCCTCGCGCGCATTCTGCTCATGCGCCCCGACGCGCTGCTGCTCGACGAGCCCACCAACCACCTCGACATCGAGAGCATTCTCTGGCTCGAAGGCTTTCTCAAGCAGTTTGACGGCGCCCTCATGATGACCTCGCACGACCGCGAGTTCATGAACCGCATCGTCACGAAGATCGTCGAGATCGACGCGGGCGAGCTCACCACCTTTACGGGCGACTACGACTTCTATGAGCGCCAGCGCGAGATCATGGCGCAGCAGCAGGAGGCGCAGTACGCCCGCCAGCAGGCGATGCTCGCCAAGGAGGAGGCCTTCATCGCGCGCTTCAAGGCCCGCGCGAGCCACGCCGCGCAGGTGCAGTCGCGGGTGAAGAAGCTCGAGAAGATCGAGCGCGTGGTGCCCCCCAAGAGCCGCAAGGTGGTCGAGTTCGAGTTTCGTCAGCCGCCGCGCTCGGGCGAAGACGTGGCGCGCCTCGCGGGCGTGTCGAAGGGCTACGGCTCGCGGGTGATCTACAAGAACTTCGACATCTTGCTCCGCCGCCGCGAGCGCTGGTGCGTGATGGGCGTCAACGGCGCGGGCAAGAGCACGCTGCTCAAGATGGTGGCGGGGCAGTCGAAGCCCGACGCGGGCGAGGTGGTGGTCGGCGCGAGCGTCACGGTGGGCTACTTCGCCCAGCACGCGATGGACCTCCTCGACCCCGCGGTGACCGTGGTCGAGACGCTGCGGCTGAAGTTTCCCGGCGCTACGCTGGGCACGCTGCGCAACCTCGCGGGGGCCTTCGGCTTCTCCGGCGACGACATCGAGAAGCCCTGCCGCGTGCTCTCGGGCGGCGAGAAGGCGCGCCTCGTGCTCGCCGCGATGCTCTACGACCCGCCCAATTTTCTCGTGCTCGACGAGCCCACCAACCACCTCGACATGATGACCAAAGAGACGCTCTTGAAGGCCCTCGCGACCTTCGAAGGCACCATGCTCTTCGTGTCGCACGACCGGCAGTTTCTCTCGGCCCTTTCGAACCGCGTGCTCGAGATCACCCCCGCGGGCGCCCACGCCTACGGCGGCGGTTACCGAGAGTACGTGGCTCAGACGGGCCGCGAGGCCCCCGGCGTGCGCTGAGGCCCACTGCGCACGAAACTGCTATAAATATAGCGGCAGTAAGCGCTTGACGTAGCGCTGTACAAGGCCGATAGAGGTGCGCTGGAGGGCGCTCCCACCCACGCGACGCGGTCGCGTATCGGGGGCGTTTCATCCTCCTGTCTTGCGCTCCTCTCACCCGCCCCAAAGTTGGCACGCATGCTCGCTTCTCGCTGCGACGGTCGATGGTCGACCAGTTTGCTGTGGCCATGTTGACGGACAATGGTCATCACGCGGCGTGCGTCGACGCGTGGCTGCTCCGCGCCGCGAGAGACCTCTCGGGCGAGCAGCGCGTGCAGCTCTTCGAAGCGGCCCTCGGCGCGCTCTGGTCGCACACGCGCACGACGCTGGGCGAGGTGACGCTCGGGGCCATCGCGGTACGCGTGGCGTACGGCACCACCGAGCGCTTCCCCCTATTTGCGGCGCTCACCGTCGACCCGATTGGGGGCTTTCAGGGCCGGCGTCTGCGCGCGCACGTCGGGGCGGCGCACGACGCCGAGCTCACCGCGGGGATGCACTTCGTACTCGTTGAGTTCCTCTCCGTGCTCGGCAACCTCACCGCAGAGATTCTCACCCCAGAGCTGCACGCGGCGCTCATGGAGGTCTCGTTGCCCGAGAGCGCGTCGGCCCGCGTGGCGCCGGCGACCTTGTCGATCACACCCGATGGCGCCGTCGCCGAGAGCGACCGATCATGACGAAGCGAACAGACCTCGGGCGCGTGCCGACCGGCATCGCCAACCTCGACGCGGTGCTCGGCGGCGGGCTCCCGAAGGGCTCGGTGACGGTCGTCTGCGGCTCGCCGGGCTCGGGCAAGACCACGCTCGCGCAGCAGATGTGCTTTCGCAACGCCACGCCCCAGAGCCGCGCGCTGATCTTCAACACCCTGTCGGAGCCCACGGCCAAGACGCTCCGACACCTGAAGCAGTTCGCCTTCTTCGACCTGACGAAGCTCGACGGCGCGCTGCAGTTCGTCGACCTCGGCGTGATGCTTCGCAGCAAGGGCCTCGCGGCGGCCACGGCGCTTGTGATGGAGCATGTGAAGAAGGTCAAACCCACCGTGGTGGTCATTGACAGCTTCAAGGTCTTCGACGACCTCGCGCAGTCGAAGGAAGAGCTGCGCAAGTTCAGCTACGAGATCGCCGTGAACCTCATGGCCTGGGAGGCGACCTCGCTCCTCCTCGGCGAGTACGGCCCCTCGGAGTTCCAGAGCAACCCCCTCTTCTCCATCGTCGACGGGCTCATGGTGCTGTCGCAGCGCGACGCGCTCGGCGAGAACCAGCGCTTCCTCAGGGTGGTGAAGATGCGCGGCACCGACCACAGCCGCGAGGATCACCCGTTTCTCATCGACGCGCAGGGCATCGAGGTGTTT
>CAISKJ010000441.1 GCA_903885885.1 uncultured delta proteobacterium | reverse complement strand
CGCCGCTCGTGCGCACGAGGCCGAAGGGAAAGTGCACGCCGTACTCGTAGAAGTTCGCGCGGTCGACGGTCACGCCGTACTCCGACGCGGCGATCTCGCGGTACACCTCGAAGGCCGGGCGCCAGTCGATCTGCACGATGCGGTTGCCGACCGTCGAGGTGGTGGTCATGAGGCGCACGGGGGTGGGATACCCGTGGGCGATCGCGCCCGCGTAGGGCTGCCGCTGCATGATCGCGAGCACGCCGTCGCCGACGAAGCGCGCGCCGTCGAAGAGGCACGGCACGGGCTTGAAGGTCTCGCTGCCCGCCGACACGCCGCGGTACGACACGCGATCTCCAAACTGCAGGTACAGCGCGTCGAGGAGCGAAGCCACGCTCGGGTTCATCGAGTCGACGAAGAGCCACAAGGCCAGCGCACTGTCGCCGTGTAGCGGCTCGACGAGCGCCTCCGCGAGGCGCCCTGCGACCGCCGTCTGACCCTCGACATCGCGCGGCGCCGCGTCGAGCAGCACGGCGCCCTCGACGCGGTCGATGCGCACGAGGCAGGCCCCCGCCGCGAGGATCTCGTCGTCGACGACGATGCCCGGAAACACCGCGCCAAACACGCGCACCCCGGCCCGCGCCGCCGCGCGCTGCAGCGCGCCCACCTGCGCCGCGTCGGCCTCGGCCAACATCACGAAGGCCACCGCGTCGGAGGCGCCGCCGCAGCACGCCGCGAAGGCCTCGACCAGGGTGCCTTCGTCGAAGCGCGAGATGTGCAATCCTCGTTGCGTCATAAACGCAAGAACAGCGCGTTGTTCGCGCCTTCGTCAATGATTTAACCCGCATAACTCCCCGGGTGCGCCCGGTGTCTCACGGTCTACCTTCGCGTGGTGCAACCAACCCAAACTGAAGCGCCCTCAGCGTGGTGGCACACGCCCCTCTGGGCGGTCGAAGAGGGCGGCGCGGCGTGAGCGGGCGACGGCGCCGCCGGGCGTGGCGATGGAGTACGCTCGGGGGCATGTCCGACGGGAAGCACCTTCCGATGCGAGATGCGGGGCCCTTTCGCACCGATCAGTTGCGCTCGGGTGACCCCTACGAGCTCTCCAACGGCCACGCGATTCGCTGCGCGCCGACGGGCGGCGACGGCACGGGGCCCAAGCTCCGCGGCGGCTTCGTGCTCGACTCCGACCCTGCGGTGAAAAATGCAGGCGTCGACGCGGGGATCGCGTTCGGCCCCTACACGATGCGCGCGCCCGACGTGGCCGTCGGCGACTTCGCCGAGAAGCCCGGCTGGATCCAGAGCGTGCCGCCCCTGGCGGTCGAGTACGCCAGCGTCGGGCAAGACGAAGATCAGCTCCGCGAGAAGATCGACGACCTTCTGCGCGTGGGCGTGCGCTACCTCTGGGTGGTGCGCCTCGCGGGGCCGCGACGCGTCGAGGTGTACGAGAAGGCGAAGGCCGTTCGCATCGCGCTCCCCGGCGAGACGCTCACTGCGCCCGGCGTGCTGCAGAACCCCGTGCCCGTCGAGGCCCTCTACGACCGCGACGCCGCCCACGAGGTCGCGCTCACCAATCTGCTCCAGCGCAAGGGGTACAACGACCTCGACGCGGTTCGCTCCGAGGGCATCGAGCAGGGCGTCGAGCAGGGCATCGAGCAGGGCATCGAGCGCGCGCTGGGGCATCAGTTCGAGCGCAAGCTCGGTCGCACGCTCGCCGCCGACGAGCGCGCCACGCTCCGTGCGCGCCTCACCGCCCTCGGCCCCGAGCGCCTCGGCGATGTGGTGCTCGACCTCGATGGCGTCGCCCTCCTCGCGTGGCTCGTCGACCCCGCGGCGCGCTGACCGTCACACCGCCTCCCGTCACGCCGCGACGCGGTGGTTCCGAAGCGCACCGCGAGGCGCCCGCGTCGATCGCCGAGCGCGCCCGCCCGCCCGCGCACCCGTGTAGAGTCCCCGCGATGCTTCACCCTCGCCTGGCCGCGATCGTGTTCGTTGCGCTCACGCAGCTCGCGTGCGCACCGGAGAACCTCCTCACCGCGACGCGCGACGTGCCCGTCGCGTCCGATGTGGCAGACGACGCCGCGCGCGATGCGTCCCCGATGCCCGACGTGATCGCAGCGCCCGACGTGATGGTGGCGCCTGACGTGATCGCTTCGCCCGACGTGATCGCTTCGCCCGACGTGATCGCTTCGCCCGACGTGATCGCTTCGCCCGACGTGATCGCTTCGCCCGACATCCCGCCGCCGCGCGACGTGGTCGCGCCGCCCGACATTCCGCCGCCGCCCGACGTGCCCGCGGTCGACCCGACCTGCGGTGCCACGGGACAGCCCTGCTGTGCGACCGGCATCGCCTGCCGACTGGCGGGCGAGGGGTGCAACGACTGGGGCTGGGGGCGCGTCTGCGGCGCCTGCGGAACCGCGGGAAACGCCTGCTGCTCCGGTCGCCTCTGCGTCGCCGGGTTGACCTGCACGTCGCTGCTCGGCGGACAGCTCACCGCGTGCGCTGCGCCGGGCGCCGCGACGGGTGCCGCGGGCAGCGCCTGCGCGCGCTCGGGCACCGACTGCGGGCGCCCCGGGACGGCGTGTGTGGGCGCGACGCCCTTCTCGAACGTGTGCGTCGTTTGCGGCTCCCCCGGTCTGCCGTGCTGCTGGGGCGCCACCTGCCGTACTGGATCGTGCCAGGGCGCCACCGGCGGCATCCTCGTGTGTCGCTAGTACACGGTGTGATGCCGTGGAAACCGCGAGGATTACACGTCAACACCCGCGGAGCCCGCGATGGGGTCATCGTCGGCGCGCGCCCCGGTGAGCGACGACCCGGGCGCCCGCTTCGGTGCGACGTGCCGCTTCGTCGTCGGATCGACGCGAGGGCGCCTGCCCGGACCGCACGCGCGACTCGAGCGGCTCTTCGTGCGCGACGACGGGCGCTGCGCTCACTTCTTTGACCCGGCCTTCAGCCTCGATCCGTTGTACGCGCTCGACGTCGAGCGCGGCGAGGTGTCGACCGTCACCGATCCGCGCCTGACGCGCGCGAGCGCGCTCTCGTCGAACGGTCGCGTCGCCGCGTCGGTGGCGTCGTCGAAGGTCGTCTGGCGCGACATCGAGACCGGTGCGACGACGACCGTCGCGATGCCCGCGGCGCGCACGGT
>CAISKJ010000440.1 GCA_903885885.1 uncultured delta proteobacterium | reverse complement strand
CTCTACCGCTCGCGCGCCGCGTTGCGCGTGCTCCAGTGGGGCTACGGCCGCGGCTCGCTCGACGCGCGCGTGCGCTGAGCGCCCAGCACGGCCTCGCCGAGCGCGTTCGCAAAGGCCTCGGGCGCCTCGACCCAGGGCAGGTGCCCGACCCCGGCGAACTCCACCGCGCGCGTGTCGGCGCGCACCGCCGCGATGTGACGGCTCATCGCGGGGAGCACCACCGTGTCGGCGTCTCCGTGCAGCGTCACCACGGGCGCCTCGCAGCGCGCCACATCGTCGACGAAGCGCTCGCTGCGTGTGAGCAGCGCGCGGCGCACGTGGGCCGGCACGCGCAGCATCGCGCGCTCGGCCGCCGCGAGCACGTCGGGCGCGAGCGGACTCGCGGTGCACCCGGCGGCGAAGGCGCGCGCGGCGGCGGCGTACGTGGCCGCGTCGTCGCTCATGAGTCCACGGGCGTGGAGCATCATCCCGGGGCCGAACCACGCGCGCGCGTCGCGCCCCACGGCCACCGCGGCGGCGCAGAGCGCGAGGCCGCCGAGGTCGGCGCCGCCGAAGGTGCGGAGGTACTCGCCGACGGCGACCCCCGCGTACGACCACGCGAGCACCCACGGGCGCGCGAGGCCCAGCGCATCGATCACCGCGCGCAGGTCGCGACCCAGCGGCGCGCCGTCGGTGTAGGCCGCGGGGTCGGCGGGAGCGCCCGCGTCGCCGTGTCCGCGCAGGTCGACCGCCACGAGGCGCAGCGTGCGAGACAGCGGGCCGTCGAGGAGCGGACGAAACGCCTCGCGGCTCTGCGCGATGCCGTGGAGCAGCACCACGGCGGGCGCGTCGGGCGGGCCCGAGACGTCCAGGGCGATGGAGGTTCCGTCGAACGAAGAGACACGGTGGGTGGCGCTCACAGGGCCGCGAAGGTACACCGCGCCGCGCAGTGCCGAAGCGCGATCGGCGCGTTGCGCGCGGCGATGGCAGAGCCCGCTTGACCGCCGCGCGCGCCGTCTGAAACGTTTCGGGCATGGCAACGACCGCGACCCGGCTGCACCACACGGCGTACGTCACCAAAGACCTCGAGAAGACCCGCGGCTTCTACGAAGACCTGCTCGGGTTGCCGCTCGTGGCGACGTGGTGCGAGGCCGACGAGCTCTTCGGCGCGGTGCGCACCTACTGCCATTGCTTCTTCGGCATGCCCGACGGCAGCGCGCTGGCGTTCTTTCAGTTTGCCAACGCCGAAGACCAGAAGCTCTTCGACCCCGACCTCACGCCGTCGCCCTTTCGCCACATCGCGCTCAACGTCGACCGCGCCGTGCAAGAGGCCGTGCGCGACCGCCTCGCCGCCGCGGGCTACACCGCGCCCGCGACGTACATTCTCGAGCACGGCTACTGCCGCTCGCTCTACGTCGAAGACCCCAACGGCATGCTCGTCGAGCTCACCGCCGACGCGCCCGAGGCCCTCGCCCACGAAGTGGTGCAGCGGAAGCGCGACACCGCCCGCGCCGAGCTCGCGCGCTGGCTCGCGGGCGATCACCATTCGAACAACACCTACCGATGACGCTCGCCCCGAGGGTGACCCTCACCTTCGACAACGGCCCCGACCCCGACGTGACGCCGCAGGTGCTCGACCTCTTGCGCGCGCGCTCGCTGAAGGCGTGGTTCTTCGTGCTCGGCAAACACGTCGCTACGCCGTGGGGGCGCTCCCTCGTCGCGCGAACACACGCCGAGGGGCACCGCGTGGGCAACCACTCGTACACGCATGAGGTCCCGCTGGGGCTCGACGCGCGCCCCGACGCGCTCGCCCGCGAGGTGATCGCCACCGAAGCCCTCCTCGACGAGGTCGCACAGCGACCGCGCTGCTTTCGCCCCTTCGGTGGCGGCGGCGCGCTCGGCCCTCACCTCTTGCGCCCCGACGTGCTCCGCCACCTCCTCGACCACGGCTACACCTGCGCGCTGTGGAACAGCGTTCCGCGCGATTGGGAAGACCCCATCGGGTGGCCCGCGCGCGCCCTCGACGACTGCGCGCGCACGCCCCACACCGTGCTCGTGCTCCACGACATCGCGGGCGCCTGCCTCGACGGGCTCGCGCGCTTTCTCGACGGCGCCGCGGCCCTCGGCGCAACCTTCACGCTCGCCCTCCCCGACGCCTGCGCCCCCATTGTCGACGGCGTCGCACGCTGCGACCTCGCCCCCTTCACGGCCCCACTGCCCGACCGGAACCACCCATGAGACTCGCCTCGCTCGCGCTCGACGGCGCCCCCTTTCTCGGCGCCCGCACGCCCGACGGAACCGTGAACCTCAACGCCGCGATCCCCGCGCTCCCCTGGCGCGACGTGGGCTCCCTCGTGCGCGACGGCGGCCTCGACGACCCGCGCCTCGCCGACGCCATCGCCGCGGGCGGCCACCTCGTCGACCCGTCGCGGGTGACGCACCGCCCCACGGCGGTCACGGGGCGCATCCTCTGCCTCGGGCTCAACTACGTCGACCACGCCGCCGAGAGCCGCAACGCGCGCCCCGAGGCGCCGGTGATCTTCGGTCGCTACGCGTCGAGCTTCGTGGGCCACAACGAGGGCCTCGAGCGCCCCCGCGTGTCGACGCACTTCGACTACGAGGCCGAGCTCGCGCTCGTGATCGGCCGCCGCGCACGGCACATCACCGCAGCCGAGGCCCTCGCCCATGTGGCCGGCTACACGCTCGTCAACGACGGCTCGGTGCGCGACTGGCAGGTGCGTACCCCCCAGTGGACGCTGGGCAAGAACTTCGACCGCACGGGCTCCATGGGCCCCGAGCTGGTGACCGCCGACGAGCTCCCGCCGGGCGCGCGGGGCCTGCGCCTCGAAGGGCGCCTCAACGGCGCTGTGATGCAGTCGGGCGACACCTCCGACATGATCTTCGACGTCGAGACGACGCTCGCGTACCTCTCCGACGCGATGGCGCTCGAACCCGGAGACGTCGTGGTGATGGGCACCCCATCGGGCATCGGATTCGCGCGCAAGCCGCCCGTGTTCATGGTGCCCGGCGACGTGTTCGAAGTGGTAGTCGAGCGCGTCGGCACGCTGCGCAACCCCGTCATCGACGAGCCCGCCGCGCGGTGAAGCGCCCGGGGCTCTGGCGCAACCGCAACTTCGCGCTCCTCTTCTCGGCGCAGGTGATCTCGCTGCTCGGCAGCGGCGTCACGACGGTTGGCCTCGCGCTCTTCGCGTGGCGCCTCACAGGCGGCGCGGCGGCGACGGCCGTGCTGGGCAACGCGCTCATGCTCCGCATCCTGGCGTTTCTCATCTTCTCGCAGCCCGCGGGGGTGATCGCCGACCGCGTGCGTCGCAAGCGCGTGCTCATCGCGGCAGACCTCGCACGCGTGGCGCTGCTCGGCCTGTTCCCGTTTCTCACGGCCGTGTGGCAGGTGTACGCGCTCGTGTTCGCCCTCAACGCGGTGACGGCGTTCTTCACGCCCACCTTCGAGGCGAGCGTTCCCGAGGTGGTCGGCAACGAGCGTTACGTGCAAGCCCTCGCGTGGGGGCGCGTCGCGGTCGACGCCGAGGCCGTCGCGGCGCCGGCCCTCGCGGGGATCCTCATCGCGCTGGTCGGAGCGCGCTGGGTCTTCTGGTTCGACGCGGCGACGTACCTCGTGTCCGCGCTCCTCGTCGCGGCGACGCACATGCCGCAAAGCCCGCGCGGCGCCGAAGCGCTGTCGTGGCGAGCGTTCGCCGACGAGATCACGCACGGCGTCCAGGTGCTTCTTCGCGAGAACTCCCTGCGACGCGCCCTCTTGCTCAGCGTCGCCGAGGCCACCGCGGGCGCGGCGGCCATCGTCGTTACGGTGGCCTACGTGCGCGAGGTGCTCCGCGGGAGCGAGCGCGACGTCACCGTCGTGATGGCCGGCGTCGGGCTCGGCTCCGCGCTGGTGGCGCTCGTGCTGGGCCGCGCGACGGGGCGCTACGAGCGCGGGGCGCTCGACCCCGCGGTGCTCCACGGACGGCGTCACGTGTGGGCAGGGCGCGCGCTCGGCCTCGGCGGCGTGCGCCTCGCGGCGGCGGTGGCGCCGGGCGCGCTCCGACCGCCGCTGGTCGCCTTTGGCCTCCTGTGGGTGCTCAACGGCGCGGGTCAGGCGCTCGTCGCCATCCCCTCGACGACGCTCCTCGCCGAGCACGCGGCGCCCGACGAGCGCGGCCGCGCCTCCGCCGCCCCCGGCGCGCTGACGCCCGCGTCCTGGCTCGTCGCGGACCCCGCGGTGGGCCACGCGGCCGCGCGCTGGGGCGCACCAAAGACCTT
>CAISKJ010000439.1 GCA_903885885.1 uncultured delta proteobacterium | reverse complement strand
TGCACCTCGCGCCCTCCTACGCCGCGCCCGCCCTCGCTCCGTGGCTCGTCGCCGCCGCGGGCCTCGCGACGCTCCTCGCCGCGCGCGCCTGGCTCGCCGCGCGGCCCCGCTCGCCCGCGGCCGACGCCGTCCACGCGTGGCTCTTCGCGGGCCTCTACCTCGACGACCGCTTCACCCGCTGGACCTTCCGCGTGTGGCCGCCGCGCATGCCGCCCGCCGCGCTCCGCCCGGGCTTCGCCGGCGGCGCCCTCACCGAGGCGCCCCGATGAGCGCCGACGCCCTCGACCCCGCCGTGGCCGACGCCGTGGCCCGCGCCTGCGCCCGCGTGGCGCCCACCTGGCCCCTCGACCGCTTCATCGCCGTAAACCCCCTCTGGGGCATGATCGACCGACCGCTCCACGCCGTGGCCGCCGAGCTCGGCGCCCTCACCGGCGCGCGCCTCGTGATGCCCCGCGCGTACTTCAACGACGCCCTCGCCGCGGGCACCCTCACCGACGCGCACCTGCGCGAGGCCCTGCGCGAGACGGGCGCCACCCTCGAGGTCGCCGAGCTCCGCGCCGAGCTCGCCCGCGACGAGCCCGAGGCCCCGCGCCGCGCCCGCGTCGCCGACGTCGTCGACGCCCGCCGCGACCTCGTGCGCGAGGAGTCGTGGCGCGCCTTCGTCACCCACAGCGTGAGCCAGCGCTGCGCGGCCTTCTTCGACGAGTCGCAGGCCCACCACGGCCCCGACCGCGAGGGCGGGCTCTACGCCGCGTGGCGCCGCGCCGCCCTCGACGATCGATCGCCCGCGCTGCGTATGGGACTCACGTCCTACCGCGCCGCCATCGCCGAAGCCCCCGCCACGGCGGGCGCCATGATCACCCGCGCCCTCGTCGACCTCGACGTCGCGCCCGACGAGCGCGAGCGCTACCTGGCGAGCCTCCTCCTCGACCTCAACGGCTGGGCCTCGTGGTGCGCCTACCGACGCCACAGCGCGCGCCTCGCGGGCGGCGACGACGACGCCCTCGTCGAGCTCCTCGCCGTGCTCCTCGCGTGGGAGTGGGCCCTCCTGCGCGCCGCCGACCGCGGCGCCGCCGCGCGCTGGCAGCTCGCCATGGCCGCCTGGCCCGCCGTCGACGAGGCCGCGCGGCGCGCCCAGACGGCCCCCTTCGTCGCCCAGCGCGCCCTCGAAATCGCCTACCAGAGCGGGCTGCGGCGCGCCCTGCCCGCGGGCTTCGCCGTCGAGCCCCCGCGGGGCCCCACCGCGCAGGCCGTGTTCTGCATCGACGTGCGCTCCGAGGTGCTGCGGCGCGCCCTCGAGGCCGTGGCCCCGGCCGTCGAGACCCTCGGCGCCGCGGGCTTCTTCGGGCTCCCCGTGGAGTACGCGCCCCTCGGCGGCGGAGCCGCACGCCCGCAGCTCCCGGGCCTCCTCGCGCCGCGGCTGCGCGTCACCGAGGCGGGCCTCGCGCCCGAGGAGGTCACCGCCCGCGCCGCGCACCTCGAAGACGCCCGCGGGTGGGGCGCCCTCAAGGCCGACGCCCTCGCGACCTTCGCCTTCGTCGAGGCCGCGGGCCTCTCCTACGCCGTCGACCTCGTGGCCGACACGCTGGGCCTGCGCCGCCGCGCGCACCCCGACGCCGCGGGCCTCGCGCCCGACGCGCGCGCCCGACGCAAGCTGCGCCTCGCGTCCCACGTCGACGGCGCTCCCCTCGACGACGCGGCGCGCGTCGACCTCGCCGCCGCGATGCTCCGCGCGATGAGCCTCACGCGCGACTTCGCCCGCCTCGTGCTCCTCGCGGGGCACGGGAGCCAGACGCGCAACAACCCCCTCGCCGCGGGCCTCGACTGCGGCGCCTGCTGCGGTCAGTCCGGCGAGGTCAACGCGCGCGCCGCCGCGGCCCTGCTCAACGAGCCCGCCGTGCGCGCGGGCCTCGCCGCGCGGGGCCTCGCGGTGCCCGCGACCACACACTTCATCGCGGGCCTCCACGACACGACCACCGACGACGTGACCCTCTTCGACCGCGACGAGCTCCCGCCCTCGCACGCGCCCGACCTCGCCGCGCTGCGCGCGTCGCTCGACGCCGCGAGCGAT